>NZ_JBNYXM010000003.1:0-82126 GCF_051380665.1 Janthinobacterium lyxosi | reverse complement strand
TGGAAGGCGCGGCCGACATCACGCCGCGCGCGTTGACGGTCAGCGTGGGCGGCAGCAAGGTCTACGATGCGCAGCTGGGTTTTGGCAACGCCAGCTTTGTGCTGGGCAATGTGGTGGCGGGCGACAGCATCACCGCCAGCGGCAGCGCCGTCTTCCTCGACAAGAACGCGGGCAACGGCAAGGCCGTGCACGCGAGCGGCATCGCGCTTGAGGGTAATGGCCTGGGCAACTACAGCTTGGCGGCCACGACGGTGGAAGGCGCGGCCGACATCAGCGCGCGTGCTTTGAATTATGGCGTCACATCGGGTCAAAACCGCGTGTATGACGGCGGCAAGGACGTCAGCCTGAACGGTTATTTCGAAGGCTTGCTGGGCGGTGACCAGGTCAGCATGCAAGGCTTGCTGGGCAGCATGAGCGACAAGCACGTTGGCAATGGCAAGAGTGTCGCCTACGATGTGACGAAGGGCATGCTGGCCGGCCAGGATGCGGGCAACTATGTGCTCAGGCCTAACTCGGGTAGCACCTCGGTCGATATCTCGGCGCGCACCCTGAACGTGAGTTTCAGCGGCGTCAGCAAGACCTATGACGGCAATGCCGGTGCCGGCGTCAACATCGCCGATGACCGCCTCAATGGCGACGTTTTGACGCTGGCCGGCAATGCCGCGTTTGCCGACAAGAATGCGGGTATGGGCAAGGCGGTCAGCGTGACGGGCGTCGGTGCAAGCGGTGCCGACGCGGGCAATTATGTGCTCAGCACGCATAGCGGCGGCACCACGGCCGACATCGCCGCGCGCACCCTGAACGTGAGTTTCAGCGGCGTCAGCAAGACCTATGACGGCAATGCCGGTGCCGGCGTCAACATCGCCGATGACCGTATCAATGGCGACGTTTTGACGCTGGCCGGCAATGCCGCGTTTGCCGACAAGAATGCGGGTATGGGCAAGGCGGTCAGCGTGACGGGCGTCGGTGCAAGCGGTGCCGACGCGGGCAATTATGTGCTCAGCACGCATAGCGGCGGCACTACGGCCGACATCGCGGCGCGCACCCTGAACGTGAGTTTCAATGGCGTCAACAAGGCGTATGACGGCACGACGGGCGCGCAAATCAGCTTTGGCGACGACCGCATCCAGGGCGACGCCCTGAGCGTGAGCGGCAGCGCCGCCTTTGGTAACAAGAATGCGGGTATCGGCAAGGCAGTCAATGTCACGAACGTGGCGTTGAGCGGTAGCGATGCCGGCAACTACGTACTGGGCAGCAATGCAGGCAGCGCGACGGCCGATATCAGTGCGCGCGCGCTGAACCTGTTCGGCGTGGCCGGTAACAAGGTCTACGATGGCACGACGGGCGCACAGCTGAGCCTGGGCGATGACCGTCTCGCCGGCGACAGCTTCACGGTTTCGGCCGTGGCCAGCTTTGCGGACAAGAACGTGGGCGCGGCCAAGGCTGTGCAGCTGAGCGGTGCGATGCTGACGGGCGCCGATGCGGGCAATTACTTCATCGTCTTGCCGACAGGCTTGCTGGCCAGCATTACACCCGTCAGCCTGACGCTGGCAGGCCTGAGCGCCGCCAGTAAAGTGTATGACGGCACTACCAGCGCAGCCGTCAGCGCGTCGGCGAACGGCGTGCTGGGCCAGGATGTGGTCAGCGTGGTGGGCGGCAGCGGCAGCTTTGCCGACAAGAATGCGGGTACGGGCAAGCTGGTGACAGCCAGCGGTTTCCTCCTGGCCGGCACCGACGCAGGCAATTACGTACTCGATGCCACGGGAGGCACGACGCAGGCGACGATCACGCAAAAACTGCTGGCCACCTGGGTGGGCAGCGGCAACGGCTTGTGGAGCGATGCGGCCAACTGGGATGGCGGCGTGGTGCCGGAAGGCGCGAACGTGCTGGCCGTCGATTTTACGCACAGCAGCGGCATCGTCACGTATAGCGCGGCGGCCGGCAGCACCAGCTTGAAGAACCTGAACGCGGCGACGGGCTTGTTGTTGACGGGCGGCAGCCTGATCCTGGGTGAGAGCGCACAGGACCGCTCCGCACTGGGCGGTGCAGCCGGCCTGGAAATCAGCGGCGGCAGCTTGTTGTTGAACGGGACCTTGTCTGCGGATCGCTATGCGCAAAGCGGCGGCTTGCTGGGCGGCAGCGGCAACCTGGCCATCGCCAACAGCTTCAGCCAGGTCGCTGGCGCCATCAATCTGGCGGGCCAACTGGCCATCAGCCAGGCCGGCGGCGACCTGCGCTTTGCCAGCCTGGCAGCGCGTGATATCAGCCTGAGTGCCCTGAACGGCGCGATACGCCAGGATGGCACCATCGTCGCGGCCAGCCTGGAGGCGCGAGCGCGCGACGGTATTGTGCTGGGCAATACGGGCAATCAGGTGGGCAGTTTCAGCGCCAGTAATAGCGCGGGCGGCGGCATTGCGCTGAACAATATCTCGGCGCCGGGCACCTTGACCCTGGGAACGCTGACCACGGGCGCGGGCAATATCGCCATCGATAACACGGGCGGCATCGCGGTTGGCAATATCGATGCGAATGGCGGCAACGTGAGCGTGACGGCGCACAGCCCCGTCACCGTCAACGGCAAGATCCGGGGCAATGACATTGCGTTCAATGCCAGCACGGACGTGGTGCTGGGCGATCGCGCGCAGCTGGCCGCGGCGCGCGACATCCGCCTGGTGGCTGGCGGCGACATCCGTGTCGAAGGCGATGCCAAGGTCATCGGCGGCGGCAATTTTGCCGCCAGCGCGGAAGGCTATGTGCGCTTTGCGGACACGGCCAGCTTTACCTTGCCGGCAGTGGCCAGCATGAGCGTGCTGGCAAAAACGGGCAGCATCACGGGTGGAGCGGGCGTGCGCATCAACCGCCAGCGCGCCAACGTCAGCTTGCTGGCGCCGAACGGGGCGGTGGCCATGCCGGACGTCATCTTCCTGCCCGCCACGACCATCGACAAGCCCGTGATCGACTTCCCCACGAGCGCGATCATCAACGACGTCCTGCGCGTCATCAAGCAGGCCGACCGCGCCAGCGCCCCGCTCGCGTCCATGCCGCCCGCCAAGTCTGATGACAAGGTGAAGGACGACAAGGATGTTGCCGGCGGCACTGGTAAATCAACAGGATACAAAGACAATGACTCTATTAAAAAAACGTTCTGCAACTAAGGCCTTGTTGTGGCTGGCCCTGATGTGCCTGGGCGCGCATGCCTGGGCCGGACAGGTGGCGGGCACGGTGATGCAGTTGAGTGGTCCGCTGATGGCCAAGAAGGCGGATGGCAAGGTGAAAATCCTGGCCATCAAGTCCGAGGTCGAGCAGGGCGACACTTTGCTGACGGAAAAGGAGACCTATGCCTTGATCAAGCTGATCGACAATAGCGAAATCACCTTGAAACCGAATACCAGTGTCTTGATCGAGCAATTCAGCTACACGGCCGAGCAGCCCGATGGCGACCACGCCATCTTCAATTTGCTCAAGGGGGGCTTGCGTTCCGTCACGGGGCTGCTGGGCAAGCGCAACAAGGAGCGTTTCGAGATGAAGACGCCAGCCGCCACCATCGGCATACGCGGCACGACGTTTATTGCCGAGTATGTGGCGCTCGGATCGCTGCCGGGCACGCCAACGGCTCGCGCCGCATCCGCGATCGTGCCGGGCCTGTACGTGCAGGTGCTCGATGGCCTGATTCAAGTGAGCAATCCTGCCGGTGCGCAAAACTTTGCCCCCGGCCAGTTCGGCTTTACGCCCAACTTCAAGCAGCCGCCCGTGTTGCTGCCCGCCAATCCCGGCATCAAGTTCACGCCGCCGCCAGTCTTTTCAGCGTCGCCATCGAGTTCAGGCAGCGCTGCAGGCGGCAGCAAGCCTGCCGCCATCGACTGCGTGGTGCGCTAAGCGTCATCAAACAAGCCCGGTATTCCTTGCAAATAGGGCTTGACCTTCCCATCATGGGATAGCAGATCCTGACCCTATTCGTTAATCTTTCGTACAGGATCTGCCATGAACCAGAGTGCACTCGCTCCCGCCGCTTCCCCTCCCGCCGCCGCGCATGCGCAGGCGCTGGCCATCGAAGGCATGAGCTGCGCCTCGTGCGTGGGGCGCGTGGAAAAAGCCCTGGCCGCCGTGCCCGGCGTGAGCCAGGCCAGCGTCAACCTGGCCACCGAAGTGGCCAAAATCACCTCGGACACGCCGATTTCCCTGGCTACCCTGCAGGCGGCCGTGGAAAAGGCTGGCTACGCGGTAGCGCAGCGCGAGATCGACCTGAACATCGCCGGCATGACGTGCGCCTCGTGCGTGGGCAGGGTGGAAAAAGCCTTGCTGAAAGTGCCGGGCGTGTTGGCCGCCAGCGTCAACCTGGCCACGGAAAGCGCGCGCATCAAGGTGACGGGCGGCCTGGAGGCGGGCACCCTGATCGCCGCCATCGACAAGGCCGGCTATGCCGCCACGGTGCCCGCCGCCAGCCAGTCCAGCGCGCCCGCTGCCGCGCCCAACCGCGACGGCATGAAAGTGGCGTTCGCGGCCGTGCTGGCCTTCCCCCTGATGTTGCCCATGCTGCTCGAGTGGGCAGGCATCCACCTGATGCTGCCCGGCTGGCTGCAGTTTGCCCTGGCCACGCCCGTGCAGTTTTACTTTGGCGCGCGTTTCTACAAGGCGGGCTGGAAGGCGGCCCGTGCCGGCAGCGGCAATATGGATCTGCTGGTGGCGCTGGGCACGAGCGCCGCATATGGCTTGTCTGTCTACCAATGGCTGACGGCGGGTGAGATGCTGCCGCACCTGTATTTCGAGGCATCGGCCGTCGTCATTACCCTGGTGTTGCTGGGCAAATGGCTGGAAAGCCGCGCCAAGCGCCAGACGGCCTCGGCCATCCGCGCGCTGCAAGTCTTGCGTCCGGAATCGGCTCGCGTGCGCCGCGACGGCATCGAGCTCGACTTGCCCGTGGAACAGGTGAAAGTGGGTGACCTGGTGGTCATCCGCCCTGGCGAACGGGTGGCCGTCGATGGCGTGGTGGTGGAAGGCGCCAGCCAGATCAACGAATCGCTGATCACGGGCGAAAGCTTGCCCGTGGATAAGCATGTGGGCGACAAGGTCACGGGCGGCGCCATCAATGCCGATGGTTTATTGCTGGTACGCACGCAAGCCGTGGGTGGCGAGACGACCTTGTCGCGCATCATCCGCCTGGTGGAAGACGCGCAGGCAGCCAAGGCGCCCATCCAGCATCTGGTCGACAAGGTCAGCGCGATCTTTGTTCCCGTGGTGCTGCTGCTGGCGCTGCTGACCATGCTGGGCTGGTGGTTCGCTACCGGCGAGCTGGAAAATGCCATCATCAATGCCGTGGCCGTGCTGGTCATCGCCTGTCCATGCGCGCTGGGCCTGGCCACGCCGACGGCCATCATGGCCGGCACGGGTGTTGCCGCCCGTTACGGCATCCTGATCAAGGATGCGGAAGCGCTGGAAGTGGCGCACGCCGTCAATACCGTCGTGTTCGACAAGACGGGCACCTTGACCATCGGCAAGCCTGCCCTGGCGGCCCTGCATGCGCACGGCATCGAGGACGCACGGCTGTTGCAGCTGGCTGCCAGCATCCAGCGCGGCAGCGAGCACAGTCTGGCCACCGCCGTGCTGGACGCGGCCAGCGCGCGCCACATCGAACCCTTGCCAGCCACGGGCCTGTCGGCTTTGCCGGGCCGTGGCCTGGCGGCCCACGTCGATGGCCTGGAATTGAAATTGGGCAGCACGCGCCTGATGCAGGAGTTACAGGTGGACATGACGCCACTGGCCAGCCAGGCCCTGTCGCTGGAAAACACGGGCAACACGATCTCGTGGCTGGCCTCAGGTACACAATTGCTGGGGCTGTTCGCCTTCAGTGACCAGGTCAAGCCGAATGCGCAGGCGGCCATTGCCCATCTGCACAGCCTGGGCATCCGCACGGTGATGTTGACGGGAGACAACCAGGGCAGCGCCGACGCCGTCGGCAAGCTGCTGGGCATCGACACAGTGGCGGCGAAAATGCTGCCGGCCGATAAAACCGCTAGAATTGTCGCGCTGAAAGGCGCGGGCGCGAAGGTGGCCATGGTGGGCGACGGCATCAACGATGCGCCCGCGCTGGCCGCTGCCGACGTGGGCATCGCCATGTCGACGGGTACGGACGTGGCCATGCATGCGGCCGGCATTACCCTGATGCGCGGTGATCCGGCCCTGGTGGCGGACGCCATCGATATCTCGCGCCGCACCTACAGCAAGATACGGCAGAATCTGTTCTGGGCCTTCATTTATAACCTGATCGGCATCCCGCTGGCCGCGTTCGGCCTGCTCAATCCCATGGTGGCGGGCGCGGCAATGGCCTTCAGTTCCGTCAGCGTGATCAGCAATGCTCTGTTGCTGCGCCGCTGGAAAGCGCGCAGTGCGCATACCAAGGAGTAATCGAATGAATATCGGCCAGGCAGCCAGTGAAACGGGCGTATCGGCAAAAATGATACGCTATTATGAAAGCATTACCTTACTAAAACCCAGCGCGCGCAGCGACGCCGGTTACCGCATCTATACGCCGAACGACTTGCACGCCTTGCGTTTTATCAAGCGCGGGCGGGGGCTGGGTTTTTCGCTGGAGCAAATCCGCGAACTGCTGTCGCTGTGGCAAAACGACCAGCGTGCCAGCGCGGACGTGAAGGGCATTGCCCTGGCGCACGTCGCCGAGCTCAATAAGCGCATCGGAGAACTGACGGAAATGCGCGATACCCTGGCCCATCTGGCGCAATCGTGCCACGGCGACGAGAAGCCCGATTGCCCCATCCTGCAAAGCCTGGGGCTGGCCGGTGACACGGAAGCGAAAGCCAGTTGCCATTGAGATAAATCCAAGGAGCTGGCATGGCGTATGACCTGTCACTGGCCCACGATACAGGGGCGTGGCGAATTCATCCGGCTGGCCCTGGAAGAGGCGGGCGCCGACTACCGCGATATCGCCCGTTTGCCTGAACGCAAGGGGCAGGGCCTTTCTGCCATGCTGGCCTGCCTCGACGGTGGCACCACGCCACAGGCCGCCTACGCGCCGCCCGTGCTGCGCGATGGCGACGTGCTGATCGGCCAGACCACGAATATCCTGCTGTACCTGGGCCGGCGCCTGGGCCTGGCGCCGTGCGCGGAAAGCGGCCGATTGTGGCTGAACCAGCGGCAACTGACGATGGCCGACTGGCTGACGGAAGTGCACGACACGCACCATCCGCTGTCGATGAACCAATATTATGCAGAGCAAAAGCAGGCGGCCATGCTGCGCAGCGCGGATCTCCGTGCAACACGTTTGCCCAAGTTTCTCGATCATTTCACGCAGGTGCTGCTGAACAACGGCAGCTGTGGCCAGTATCTGGTGGGTTCAAAACTGACTTATGGCGACCTGTCGCTGTTCCAGATGCTGGCCGGCCTGCGCTATGCATTTCCGCAAGCCATGGCGCGGCTGGCGCCCGCCTATCCTGCCTTGCAGGAATTGCACGATACGGTGGCGGCGCGGCCAAACATCGCCCGTTATCTGCAGTCGAAGCGCAGAATTGCATTCAATAAGGAAGGCATCTTCCGGCACTACCCCGAGCTGGACGGATAAAAAAAACAGCCGGCGCAAGGGCCGGCTGTTCTGTGTGCGTGTCGCTTATTGTGCGCTGGTGACGGGAAAACCAGCCTCCACGATGGCGGCGCTGATGGCGCCCAGTTCGGCGGGCGATTCCACCGTCACGCGCTTGCTGGCCAGGTCGATCTGCACCTGGGCTTGCGGATCGATGCCTTGCACCGCTTTCGTGACCGAGCCGACGCAATGGCCGCAGCTCATGTTTTCAACTTGTAACTGATACATGCAAGCACTCCTTGAATGATTAAGTGCTTCCACTGTAAGCCTTCCCCTGATGGTAAGGTCAAGGGAAAAGCTGGCATGCCGATCAATTCAGCATGAAATTAGTGGAGAAGGAAGTCGACGGCTTGCATGGGTGGTGGCACGTTCTCATCCTGCACGGATTCGCGCAAGCTGATTTCGATGGCGCGGCACATGGCCGACAGGGGCAGGTCGTTGGCATCTTCGCCGAACGGTTCCTCGATCTCGTCGCCCAGGGCATCGAGGCCAAAGAAGGTATAGGCGACGATGGCGACGACGAAGGGCGTCATGAAGCCCAGCGAATCGACCAGGCCGAAGGGCAGCAGAAAACAGTACAGATAGGCCGTGCGGTGCAGCAGCAGCGAATACGAGAAGGGAATCGGCGTGCTGCGGATGCGTTCGCACGAGGCGCCCGCCGCTACCATGGCCGAGACCGTGTTATCGATCTGTGCGGTGAGGATGCCGTCGATACGGCCCTGCTGGACGCAGTCGGCCAGGTCGTGGCCCATCTGCAGCATCAGGTAGTCGGACGGGTTCGCCGCCTTGCATGCCGCTTCCCATTCGGCCGGGCGCAGCAGCGGCTGCAAGTCGGCCGGTCCGCGCGTGTCGCGCAGTTGGTGGCGCAGGGCGTGGCAAAAGGCGATGGCGCGGTAAATCATGCGCACGCGTACATCGTCCAGGCCCAGCCGGGCGTGGGCGGGCGTATCGCTGCGTATCATGGTCTGGCACTGGCGCGAGAAATTACGGCTGCGCAACACCAGTTCGCCCCACAGCTTGCGCGCTTCCCAGTAGCGGTCATAGGCGGCCGTGTTGCGAAAGCCCAGGAAGATGGCCAGGGGCAAGCCTATCAGGGTGAACGGGATGGTGGTGAGGATGACCTTGTGGTCGAACAGGGTGCCGTGGCACCAGGTGACGAGGGTGGCGATCAGGGTATTGACGATGAGCGTGGTGCGGATGCGCGGCAGGACGGAACCACGCACCACCAGGAACAGCCGTAGCGCCGATGGACGCTCGCGCACGATCATGCTGTGCTCCCTGTCGGGGGCTGGGCTGGCGGGGAAAGGCGCGCCCGGTGATCGCTAAGGGGGGAAAGACAGAATGGCAATTGCCGGGAACAAAAAGCCCGCGATGTATGCGGGCTGAGCAGGGTGTGCATGGGAAGCAGTGTAGGGGAGACGGCTTGAGTATAGGCCGCAGACCCGTTTCCAGCCAATTCACAGTGGCGATAGTCGTTATTCATTTCATGAATGAATATTTCATTTGTAACTTAAATCCAGGTGCTCACTGAAATTACTATCTCTTTTTTCGTCTGGGCCAATCGCAATTGAGCAAGTCGCATGGGTCACAGGAACAATGGTGGCAGTCCGGCGAGGGAATGTCGCAATCGCAAAATCCCGCCTGCGCCAGGTGTCTGCCGCTACGCCGACCCTGTTGGCACAGTTCCAGGCGGGATGCAGGGTGCGAAGTGTCGAGGTGGAAAGGGAGCGGTATTAGAACATGTCGCAGGGAAAAGTCGCGCACATGAAAAAAGCCCCGCCTGCAGCAGTGCAGGCGGGGCTTTCTGATATTGAGGCGGCTGTTGCCGCCGGTCAAAACTTACAGCACTTCGCTGGCGTGGTCGGCCAGGCGCGAACGCTCGCCGCGGGCCAGGGTGACGTGGCCGCTGTGGGTCCAGCCCTTGAAGCGGTCGACCACGTAGGTCAGGCCGCTCGAGCCTTCCGTCAGGTACGGCGTGTCGATCTGCGCGATGTTGCCCAGACACAGGATCTTCGTGCCGGGACCGGCGCGCGTGACCAGGGTCTTGACTTGTTTCGGCGTCAAGTTTTGCGCTTCGTCAATGATGAGGAACTTGTTCACGAACGTGCGGCCGCGCATGAAGTTGAGCGACTTGATCTTGATGCGGGAACGGATCAGGTCTTGCGTTGCCGCACGGCCCCATTCGCCGCCATCGGAGTCGGACTTGTTCAGCACTTCCAGGTTGTCGTCGAAGGCGCCCATCCATGGCGACATTTTTTCCTCTTCCGTGCCGGGCAGGAAACCGATGTCTTCGCCGACGGGCACCGTCACGCGGGTGACGATGATTTCATTGTAGAGCTTGGTTTCCAGCACTTGTGCCAGGCCGGCGGCCAGGGCCAGCAGGGTCTTGCCGGTACCGGCCTGGCCCAGCAGGGTGACGAAGTCGCATTCCGGATTCATCAGCAGGTTCAGCGCGAAGTTCTGCTCGCGGTTGCGCGCCGTCACGCCCCACACATTGTTCTTCGTGTGGCTGAAGTCGCGCAGGGTTTGCAGCACGGCCGTCTTGCCGTTGATCTGTTTCACCTGGCCGTAGAACGGCGTTTCGCCGTTTTTCGGTTCCAGGTAGATGAACTGGTTGACCAGCAGCGATGGAATGAACGGGCCCGTCACGCGGTAGAAGGTGGAGCTGTAACCATTCTTGCTTTCCTGCCACGATTCCATGTCCTTGCCATGCTTGTTCCAGAAGTCGTCCGGCAATTGCACGATGCCCGAGTACAGCAAGTCGGTGTCTTCCAGCACATGGTCGTTGAAGTAATCTTCGGCCGGCAAGCCCAGGGCGCGCGCCTTGATGCGCATGTTGATGTCCTTCGACACCAGCACGACGGGGCGGCCTTCCTGTTCCGACTCGAGCGAACGCACGACGGCGAGGATCTGGTTGTCGGCCTTGCCCACTGGCAAGCCTGCCGGCAAGTCCGCGCTTTGCAAACGCGTCTGGAAGAACAAGCGGCCCTTGGCATCCTTGTTGCCCAGCTTGGACAGCAAGATACCGTGTTCGATGGCGTCGTCATCCGTATTGCTGATCAGGGCATCGAGGGTACGCGAGACCTGGCGTGCATTGCGCGCCACTTCCGTCATGCCCTTTTTATGGTTGTCCAGCTCTTCCAGGGTCATCATCGGCAGGTACACATCGTGTTCCTCGAAGCGGAACAGCGATGATGGATCGTGCATCAGCACGTTGGTGTCGAGCACGAACAGCTTGCTGATGCCGCGCTGGTCGGCGGCGCGGCTGGCGGACGACTTGAGCTGCACTTCGACCGCCTTGTGCTTGGCCGGATGCGGCTGCTCGACCCGCTTGACGGATTTGATCGGCGTGACCTTGCCTTTTGCCGCCGGCGCGGCTTTGGCCGGGGCAGCAGCAACTGCGGCAACGGGGGCGGCCGCAACTGGCGCCAGTGCAGGCTTGGCGACCATCAGGGCCGCCACTTGCTTGATCTTCGTGGCCGCATTGCGGACCGGCTTGGCAACTTCGGCGATCGCCGCTTCAATCATCGGTGCAGCCACTTTCTTGGCTGCCGGGGTTTTGGTGGCCGGGCGCGCTGCGCCTGCGCTTGGGTAATCTTGGGTGGCCAGGATGGTGGCTGGCTTGCTCGGTAATTTTGGCAGTGGCATCAGGATCTCAATCAAAAAATTTCTGGAATGAATCGCCCATGGGCAGCCAGCTTCTGGCGGCACTTCTCATGGGGTGGATGCGGGGGAACAACAATGCTACAGGACGAGTAACTGCCGGAAGGCCGGCAGCATGGCCGGTCATGGACGCCATCGGCGGGCTGCAGGCCTGCCTGGCGGAGTGGATGGAGGCGCTTCGTTGACTCAAAATGGCGATAGGTACCGTGAACTGGACTGCGGTTGAGCTAAGGTTGAGATAATTTCGAACTAAGCTGGCTGGACGCCGACAACGCGCATTCGATCAAAACCGCTGATCACTTCAGACGCGCCACGAATTCCAGCACTTCTTCCACGTGAGTTGCGACCTTCACGCCTCTCCATTCTTTCACCAATCGGCCCTCAGCGTCAATCACAAACGTGCTGCGTTCGACGCCACGGACCGTCTTGCCATACATCTGTTTCATCTTCATGACGTTAAACAGCAGGCATACGGCTTCGTCCGGGTCGGAAATAAGCTCGAATGGCAGTTCCAGCTTGGCTTTGAAGCTTTCGTGCGAGCGCAGGGAATCGCGGCTGATGCCGTAGATTTCCACGCCGGCGGCGACAAATTGCGGATATGCGTCACGGAAGGCGATGTTTTCAGTGGTGCAGCCAGGAGTGTTGTCCTTCGGATAGAAAAACAGCACCGTGGCTTTCGCCGGGCGGCCCAGCAACTGAAAGTTCTTGCCGCTGGTCATGGCGGCGCTAAAGTCGGGTATGCTAACGAGGGATTGGCTATCAGCCACAGGTTTTCTCCTGAACGGTGATCATCAGCGCTGTTTTTTTAATCTGGCAACGCATCCAGGTGCAACGATACAGCATTCAGGCCGCTTTGCCCTGCACAATCAGGCGTCCCGAACGGCCTGGCAACTCATCCCAGGTGATGGGACAAACGGGCAAGTCCGTATTTTTTATCTTTTCATAATAATCGCCCATCGCTGCAAACTGGTAGCCCTGGGCTTTCCAGCCAGCCAGCAGTTGTTCGAAAATGGGGGCGAGTTTCTGTCCTTCAAGTTCCGCATGCAAGGTATACACGTGATCGCGCGGATTGTCCGCCGTCAGCGACAATATATGTGCGGCAACATTGCCGGTCGTGATCCGTTTGCCGTCGATTTCGCAGCCCAGCAACTCATCCAGGGTGGGCAGGGTGGTGGGCAATTGCACGCATTGCAGGATGGTGTTGCCATTGCGCACGCGGTGCGGGCCATTACCCGGATGCAGCATGGCGCCCCGTGCATCGAGCATGGCGCGGCCATCGGACGCAAAGCGGTAGCCGGCCGTGTCGTGTTCGACAAAGGCGCTGACATTCATTTGCCAGCCAGCCGCGCCGTGCGTGTGCGGCGCCGTGCCAAACACTTGCTCATAGCGGTTGGCGGCCTTGCGCATCATGTTGATGGTCCAGGCAGCGTTGCGCTTGGCCACGTTGTCTTGCCACAGGGTGTGATCCCAGGTGTGGATGCCGCACTCGAAACCGGCATCGCGCACGGCGCGCAATTGCGCCGCGCATTGCTTGCCGATATCGGGTCCCGGCAGCAAGGTGCCGTACATCAGTGTTTTCAAGCCGTAGTGCTCGACCACTGACGTGCGCGACACCTTGCTGAAAAAGCCGGGCCGCAAGGCGCGCCGCAGGGCCCAGCCCGTGTGGTCGGGGCCCAGCGAGAACAGAAAGGTGGCCTTGGCCTGGTGTGCGGCCAGCATGCGCACCAGATTGCCCATGCCTTCACGGGTGCCGCGATAGGTATCGACGTCGATTTTCAGGGTCAGGAACGGCTTGCTCAACATTAATCCATCAAGGCTTTGGCTTGGGCTACCTGGCTGCGGTAGGCGTCGAAAATATTGCGCAGGGAATCGGCCATGGTGGTGCTCGGTGCCCAGCCCAGTTCTTCGCAGGTATTCGTGATTTTCGGCACGCGGTTTTGCACGTCCTGGTAGCCGGCGCCATAGTAGGCACCCGAAGTCGTTTCCACGATTTTCACGTGTTTCGCGCCTTCGGCGTATTCCGGGTACTCGGCAGCCAGGGTCAGCATCATGCCGGCCAGGTCGCGGATCGAGTAATTGTTGACCGGATTGCCAATGTTGTAGATCTTGCCGCTGGCGATGCCATTCTTGTTGGCGATGATGCGCATCAGTGCATCGATGCCGTCGTCGATGTAGGTGAACGCGCGTTTTTGCGCGCCGCCATCGACCAGCGAGATGTTCTCGCCGCGCACGATATGGCCGAAGAATTGCGTCACCACCCGCGAAGAACCTTCTTTCGGCGTGTGGATCGAGTCCAGGCCCGCGCCGATCCAGTTGAAGGGGCGGAACAGGGTAAAGTTCAAGCCTTCCATGCCGTAGCCCCAGATCACGCGGTCCATCAGCTGCTTTGCGTTCGAATAGATCCAGCGCGGCTTATTGATGGGGCCGCAGATCAGTTCCGAATTTTCCGGATCGAATTCCTCGTCATGGCACATGCCATACACTTCCGAGGTCGACGGGAACACCAGGTGCTTGCCGTACTTGGCGGCCGAACGGACGATAGGCAGGTTGGCTTCGAAGTCCAGCTCGAACACGCGCAGCGGCTGCTTGACGTAGGTCGACGGCGTGGCGATGGCGACCAGGGGCAGGATCACATCGCATTTCTTGACGTGGTACTCGACCCATTCCTTGTTGATCGTGATGTCGCCTTCAAAGAAGTGCATGCGCGACTTGTAGTTGTCATCTTCCAGCAATTCCGTGATGCGGTCCGTATTCATGTCCATGCCGTAGACATGCCAGTCGGTGGTTTCCAGGATGCGCTTGGACAGGTGGTGGCCGATGAAGCCGTTGACGCCTAAGATGAGGACTTTTTTCATGTGAGATTCTCTTGAGTGATATCAGTGTGTGCTGACGCGGGTGGTCAGACTTGCTTGCAATTGCTGAGCCGAAATCGGCTCCCCGGCAGCCCTCAGGGCGGAAATGGCCAGCATGCGGCCGTCTCCGCAGACGCCAAAGATGCAATTATCCACTACCGCCAAGCCCGGTGGCAAACTTCCTGACGATTGCTTGCTCAAACGGGCTGTTTCGATGATGTAAATGATATTGTTGACTTCGGTGAAGGCGCCGGGATAGGGCGGCGCGACGGCGCGGTGCAGCTTGTATACCTGTTGCGCAGGTAACTTCCAGTCGATCCGGCCGTCTTCGGGTTTGCGCCCGCCAAAGTAGCCGCCCTGGCGCAAATCGTTCAAATGGCGTGGCGCCGTGCCGTCCAGCAAGGCTGGCAGCACGCCCCACAGGGTTTGTTCCGCCGCCACGGTGACCTTGCCGAACACTTCGAAGGCCGTGTCGTCGGGCAGGATGGGCACGGCCGTTTGCGCCACGATGGCGCCGGCGTCGGGCTTCACCGTCATTTCATGCAGGGTGGCCCCCGTCTCCGTGGCGCCATGCAGTACGGCCCAGTTGACGGGCGCGCGGCCGCGGAACTGCGGCAGCAGCGAGCCGTGCATATTGTAGGCGGGCGCGACTTCCAAGATACTAGCGGGCAACATGTGCCGGTAGTAAAAGCTGAACAGCATGTCCGGCTTGGCTGCTTGCACCTGCGCCAGCAGTTCCGGCGCGCGGGCATCGCCGGGCGTGATGCAGGGGATGCCTTCTTCCCGGCACAGGCTGGCGACGGATTCGAACCACAGGTTTTCCGTGGGACTGTCTTCATGCGTGACGACCAGGGCGATATCGACACCACCGGCCAGCAGCACCTTGATGCAGCGCACGCCCACATTGTGGTAGCCGAAGACGACGGCGCGTGGGGCGCCCATCAGCGGCCCACCTGGCGCTTTTCCAGGCGCACATACGACGGCGCCTCGGCTTCCGCCTGGGTCATGCCGTCCTGCAAGATGGTTTGCACCACATAGCGGGGACGGGCACGCACTTGCTGGAAGATGCGTCCCACGTATTCGCCCACCAGGCCGATGCCGAACAGGATCACGCCCATGAAGAAGAAGGCGATGGCAAACAGGGTGAACACGCCTTCAGCCTCAGCGCCCAGCAGGAAGCGGCGCACCAGCAGGAAGATCACCAGCAATGCCGAGCCCAGCGACATCGCCATGCCCAGCATGGAAAAGATTTGCAGGGGAATCAGCGAAAAGCCCGTGACCAGGTCGAAATTGAGGCGGATCAGGCTGTACAGCGAGTATTTCGATTCGCCGGCAGCCCGTTCTTCATGCTCGACGGTAATTTCCGTGGGCTTGCGGGCAAAGGTGTAGGCCAGGGCGGGCACGAAGGTATTGACTTCGGCGCACTGGTTGACCAGGTCGATCACATTGCGGCCATACGCGCGCAGCATGTTGCCCTGGTCGGTGATTTTGATATTCGTGATCTTTTCACGCAGGCGGTTCATCATCTTCGACGCCAGTGTGCGCCAGGCCGAATCTTGCCGCTTGCGCCGGATCGAGCCCACGTAATCGTAGCCTTCGCGCATTTTCGCCACCAGGTTGCCGATTTCTTCGGGCGGATTCTGCAGGTCGGCATCGAGCGTGATCATGATCTGCCCGCGCGATGCTTCAAAACCGGCCAGGATGGCCATGTGCTGGCCATAATTGCCGTTGAACAAGATCACGCGCGTGACATCGGGGCGCTGGCGGAACTGTTCCGCCAGGATGGCCACCGAATTGTCGCGGCTGCCATCATTGATGAAGATGATTTCGTAGCTGGTTTGCAAGGCATCGAGGGCTGGATACAGGCGCGCGAACAGGCTGGCCAGGCCATCCTGTTCGTTGTAGATTGGAATGATAATGGACAGTTCAGGTTTCATCGGCGCGCTGCTCACTTGATGAGGATGGATTTGACGGTGGCGACGGCGCGCTCCACGTCCTGTGTCGTCATGGCGTAGAACATCGGCAAGGTCACGGTCAGGCGGCCGATCTTTTCCGAAACGGGGAACATGCCTTCGGTAAAGCCGCGTTCGCGGTACATGGTAAACAAATGGATCGGTGCGTAATGATAGCCCGTCCCCACGTTTTGCTGCGCCATTTGCTGCATGAACGTGGCGCGCGTGCCGGGGCCGTTGTCGGGCAGGATGATCTGGAACAAATGCCAGTTGCTGTTCTCAAAATCCGGCACGGGCAGCTGGGCGCCGCTCTGCGCTTCGAAGTCGCTGCCGAATTGCGCGAAGTAGTGGCGTGCCAGCGCGCGGCGGTGGGCCGTGATGGCGTCGATATTGGCGAACTGGCCCAGGCCGATGGCGGCCATGATGTCGCTCATATTGTATTTGCCACCAAGCACATCGACGTCGATGCCGTCGACGCCGCTGCGCGTGACGCCTTGCAGCCGGTATTTCTCGGCCAGCCTGGCTTCTTCCAGGTTATTGAGGACGAGGCAGCCGCCTTCGCCCGTGGTGATGTTCTTGTTGGCCTGGAAGCTGAACGAGACGAAGTCGCCAAACGCGCCGATGCGCTTGCCCTTCCAGGTGGAACCGAACGCTTGCGCTGCGTCTTCCACGACCCTTAAATTGTACTTTTCAGCAATCGCGTACAGGCGGTCCATGTCGACGGGCAGGCCAGACAGGTGGACGGGGATGATGGCGCGGGTGCGTGGCGTGATGGCCGCTTCGAGCTTGTCGAGGTCGATATTGCGCGTGACGGGGTCGATATCGGCAAACACGGGCGTGGCGCCCACTTCGATGATGACGTTGGCCGTCGCCACCCACGACACGGGCGTGGTGATGACTTCGTCGCCAGGGCCAATGCCGGCGATGCGCAGCGCGATTTCCATGGTGCAGGTACCCGAATTGAAGGTGCGCACGGGGCGTCCGCCGAAATATTCGGACAGCTGGGCTTCGAAGGCTTGCACTTTCGGGCCGCTGGTGATCCAGCCCGAGCGCAGCACCTCGCCGACGGCGGCGACGGTCGCTTCATCGATGGTGGGTTTGGAAAAAGGCAAAAAGGGCAGGGTAGAGGTCATGGGCGTGGTTCTTGGGTCTGTATCGTGTCAGGGTATCGGCGTCGCCGAGGCTGCCAATGCGGTCAAAGACCGCCGGCAGGCATGGCTATTTTATATCGTCAGTATGGCGGCGCAGCCCCTTCAGCGGTGAAAAATCCTGCTGGTGCTGGTACGGGGCAAGCTGGCCGGGCGCGCGATCCGTGCTGCCTCGCGCCCCTTTAAATATTTACTTGTTGGCAATGACCATGCGGCGCGCATCTTCGGCAACGACACGCATGGGCACGCCACGTTGTTGCAAGTCCTTGTAACGATGCAGGCTGATAATGGCCATGTCGCGCACGCCGGCGTTGGCATCGTTCGTCCACTGCGTGATGAAAGGCTCGATGCTCGGAATGGACAGTTCAGGCTGCTGTTTCAGGCCAAACGTGAACTCATCCCAGTAATCGACGAGGATCACGGGCCGCTGCAGATAATATGTCAGCGACTGTTCATAAATGCCTACCGAATAGAGCTTGGTATCGGCCGTCAGTTCGGCCTGGATCTGCGGCAGCATGTCGGTACCTGCGCGGTTCTGGCCATACAGTTCGGAACCGGCCAGGATGCAATGCGTGGCCAGGAAGCCGGCGCCGGCGATCGTCAGCACGGTCATGTCGCGGCGCAACTGGCGCGCGTGCAGCAAGGCCAGGGCGCCGCCGGCCAGGACGAAGAAGCCGGCCACCATCAGCCATGGCTGGTAACCCTTGAGCGCGATCAAGGCTTCCGCGTCGCGTGCGCTGGCCTTGCCGAACGCGATCGGCCCGCCGATCAGGATGGCCGCGCCCAGCACGCACAGCAGGCCGGCGGCCAGCATGCGCTGGCGGCGCGACGCCGATTCCAGGTACAGCCCCACCAGCAATGCCAGCGCCGGGAAGATGGGCACGATATAGCCAGGCAGCTTCGAGGTCGAATAGCTGAAGAAGAAGAAAATGAAGACGGCCCAGACCAGCAGCATCAAACGGGGCTGGAAGGCGCCCTCCTGGCGCTTGAAGGCGGCGGCCAGGCTTTGCGGCAGCACGCCTATCCATGGCAGCATGCCGGGAATGAGCAGCACCAGAAAGTAGTACCAGGCGCCTTCGCGCTTGTGGCCTTTCATCAGGAAACGCTGGAAATGTTCGTGGATGAAGAAGAAATGCGGTTGCTCCGGATTGCGCAAGGCGACCAGCACGAACCAGGGCGTGGCGATGGCAAAGAACACCAGCAAGCCCTTGACCAGGTGCAAACGCGTCCAGATGCGCCAGTCGCGCGCGCACAGCGAATACAGTACCAGCACGGCGCCCGGCAAGACGATGCCTATCAGACCTTTGGCCAGCACGGCCAGCGCCATGCCTGCCCAGCACACCAGCATCCAGTTGCGCCGCTCCAGCGCCGTGGCGTCGTCGCGCTGGGCAATCAACAGGCTGCACAGGGTCAGGCTCATCATGCCCGACAGGCCCATGTCCAGCGAATTGATCTGGCCGGAAGCGAGCCAGAACAGGCTCGACGCCAGCACCAGGCCCGCATACAGCCCCACGCGCGGACCGAAGACCTTCTTGCCTGCGTACGCCGTCATGCACACGCCGATGATGCCGCACAGGCCAGTCCACAGGCGTGCCTGCCATTCACCCAGGCCGAAGGCGGCGAAGGTCAGCGCATTCATCCAGGTTTGCAGCGGCGGCTTTTCAAAGTACTTGATGCCATTCAGGCGCGTGGTGATCCAGTCGCCCGTGACGAACATTTCGCGCGCCATCTCGGCATAGCGGCCCTCGTCGGGCGGGACCAGGGTGCGTACGCCCAGTGCATACAGGGTGACGACGATGAAGATACCCAGCAGGGACCACATCAGCAGCCGCGAGCTGTGCAGTTCGTTGACATTGATTTTCATGCAGCGCTGCCTGTGACAGGAGCCAGGATCAGGGCCAGGGTGACTTTGCGGCCTTCGCCCATCAGGATGTTATAGGTGCGGCAGGCTGCCTGGCTATCCATGCACTCGACGCCGATGCGGCGCATGGTCAGCGCGGCCGTCAGCTTCGGGTGCACGAAACGCTGGCGTTCGCCCGTGCCGAGGATGACCACGTCGGGCGCGTCAGCCAGGATTTGCGCGAAATGCGCCTCGCTCAACTGTTCGAAACTATCCACTTCCCACGCCCGTGGCGGCATTTCCGGCATGACGATCAGGCTGTAGTTGTACGGCTGGGCATTGATCTCGACGCCGTTTTCGTCATAGCCGGTGACAGTCTGGTATTGTTGGGTGCTGCTGGCATGGAGTTTCATGGCGATATCGGGGGCTGGTCGTGTCGGTTGATCGGTACGCGCGCGGCCAAACTGGCTGCCGCGGCCAAGGGCGTAAGCATGCCATAAATGACAAAAAAGAGCGACTGAAAAGCAACATCATTTCCAAATTGCAATGTTCTGCGCCACAGTGGCAGTGCGTGCTTGTACCATGGTAATGGCGCAAGATTAAGGGAAGATGAAGATGGCGCCCGCCGGATTGTCGTCCGGATGCTCCGGCGTGGCAGAATCGGCGTTAAATGCGGCGGTTGGCCATGTTTAATTTGATAAAATGGCCCGTTTTCGGCGAGAATGGTTGTTTTCGCCTTGCAGTCTTTCGCAGTGCAGTTCACGGGTTCATAGTTCTGGCGCGGCTATCATGCTGCAAGCTTGGGTCTCCGCGCCGTATCACGACAGGGATTTATTTTGCGACCGATTCAGAAATCGAATAAATTGGCGGACGTCTGCTATGACATCCGCGGCCCGGTCCTGGAAAAATCCAGGCAAATGGAAGAAGAAGGCCACAAGATCACCAAGCTCAATATCGGCAATCTGGCCGTATTCGGCTTCGATCCGCCCGATGAAATCGTGCGCGACATGATGCTCAATCTGCAGAATGCGGCCGGTTATACGGATTCGAAAGGCATGTTCGCGCCGCGCAAGGCCGTCATGCACTACACGCAGAGCAAGAATATCGCCGGCGTGACCATCGATGATATTTACCTGGGCAACGGCGCCTCGGAGCTGATCGTCATGTCGATGAATGCGCTGCTCAACAGTGGCGACGAAGTGCTGGTGCCAGCGCCCGACTATCCGTTGTGGACGGCCGCCGTCAGCCTATCGGGCGGCAATCCCGTGCATTATGTGTGCGATGAGCAGAACGAGTGGTATCCCGATATCGAGGATATGCGCCGCAAGATCACGCCGCAGACCAAGGCCATCGTCGTCATCAACCCGAACAATCCCACCGGCGCGCTGTACCCGGTGGAAGTGCTGCAGCAGATCGTCGAACTGGCGCGCCAGCATCAATTGATCATTTTCGCCGACGAGATATACGACAAGGTGCTGTACGACGAAGCCGAGCACGTGTCGATCGCCTCGCTGGCCGACGACGTGCTGTTCATTACCATGAACGGCCTGTCGAAGAACTACCGCTCCTGCGGCTACCGTTCCGGCTGGATGGTGGTCTCGGGCGAAAAGCGCCACGCAAAAGATTACATCGAGGGTCTCAATATGCTGGCCTCGATGCGGCTATGCGCCAACGCGCCGGGGCAATTTGCCATCCAGACGGCGCTAGGCGGCTACCAGAGCATACAAGACCTGGTGGGGCCCGGCGGGCGCTTGTTGAAACAGCGCGACCTGGCGCACAAGCTGCTGACCGATATCCCGGGCGTCACCTGTGTCAAGCCGAAGGCCGCGCTGTACATGTTCCCGCGCCTGGACCCGGAGATCTATCCGATTGCCGACGACCAGCAGTTTGCCTATGAATTACTGGCCGAAGCCAAGGTCCTGATCGTGCAGGGCACGGGCTTCAACTGGATTGCACCCGACCATTTCCGCGTCGTCTTTCTGCCCAATTCCGATGACCTGACCGAGGCCATGGGACGCATCGCGCGCTTCCTCGAAGGTTACCGCAAGCGTCACGGCCGGGGCTGAATCAGCCAGCAGCAGCAATCTCGATCAACCATACCGATCAACCTGGCGCCGCCCAAGGGGGCGCCACTTATGAGCAGTCAAGTACAACTATGAAATCCATCAAGATCGGCCTGCTGGGCCTGGGCAATGTCGGTTACGGCACGTTCAGCGTCCTGAAACGCAACCAGGAAGAAATCAAGCGCCGCGCGGGCCGCGGCATTGAAGTCGTCGCTGTCGCTGTGCGCGACGTGGCGCGCGCCGAAGCGCTGGTCGCCGGCGCCTGCAAGGTCGTCAATGACCCCTACCTGATCGTCAACGATCCCGAGATCGACATCGTCGTCGAACTGATCGGTGGCTACGACCTGTCGAAAACCCTGGTGATGCAGGCCATTGCCAACGGCAAGCACGTGGTCACGGCCAACAAGGCCCTGCTGGCCGTGCACGGCAACGAAATCTTTGCCGCCGCCCAGGACAAGGGCGTGATGGTGGCCTTCGAAGCGGCTGTCGCCGGCGGTATCCCCATCATCAAGGCGCTGCGCGAAGGCTTGACGGCCAACCGCATCGAATGGATCGCCGGCATCATCAACGGCACCACCAATTTCATTCTGTCCGAGATGCGCGACAAGGGCCTCGATTTCGCCACCGTGCTGAAACAGGCGCAGGAACTCGGTTACGCCGAAGCCGACCCCACCTTCGACATCGAAGGCGTCGACGCCGCGCACAAGGCCACCATCATGTCGGCCATCGCCTTCGGCATCCCGGTGCAGTTCGACAAGGCCTACGTGGAAGGCATCAGCAACCTCAATGCCGTCGACATCCGCTACGCCGAGCAACTCGGCTACCGCATCAAGCTGTTGGGCATCACCAAGCGCGCCACCGTGAATGGCGTGGAAGGCATCGAGCTGCGCGTGCATCCGACCCTGATCCCGGCCAAGCGCCTGATCGCCAATGTGGAAGGCGCCATGAATGCGGTACTGGTGCACGGCGACGCCGTCGGCGCCAGCCTGTACTCGGGCCGCGGCGCGGGCGCCGAACCGACCGCCTCGTCGGTGATCGCCGACCTGGTCGACATCACGCGCCTGGCCACGGCCGACCCGGAACACCGCGTGCCGCACCTGGCGTTCCAGCCGAATGCGATGACCGACATCGCCATCCTGCCGATGTCAGAAATCACCACCAGCTACTACCTGCGCATGCACGTGGCCGACCAGCCGGGCGTGCTGGCCGACCTGACGCGCATCCTGGCCGAACGCGGCATCTCGATCGACGCCATGCTGCAGAAGGAGCCGGCCGAGGGCGAGACGCATACGGACATCATCATGCTGACGCACCAGACGCAGGAGAAGAATGTCACGGCCGCCATCGAGAAGATGGAAGCGTTGAATAGCGTGGTGGGCACGGTCACCAAGATCCGCCTGGAAAACCTCAGCTGAGCGTTTTCATCGATCCACGCAAAACGGCGCCCGCGGGCGCCGTTTTTTCATCCAATGACTGTCTTACAGCTGCGGCACTTCGGGCGCGCCGACGGGGCCCACGTCCATGCCGTCATAGCTGGCCAGCTGGTTTTCCTGGGCAAACGCCATCAGTTCGCCATTGCGCGCATGCAGGCTGTCGACGCTGTGCACTTCCGCTTTTTCCACGTGCAGCACCCAGACGGGCGGTGCTGCCGGATCGTCCAGTTCGGGCTGGTACAGTTCCACGGGGCGGTAGCCCTGCAGCGCCAGCAAGGTGGCGGCCTGTTCCAGCGGCTCGGACGTGGGGTTGGTGAAGTAATAGCCCCACAGCAGCGGCTGGGACAGGTCCCACGGCGCGTTCTCGGCGATATTGGCGAACAGTTCGGTTACGTCTTCTTTGGTCATCATGGCAGTGGGCCTTCATTAAAATCTCAGGGCGCGATCTTAGCATCGACTGGCCTTGCGGCGAAATACACGCCGACTTTCAGTCCATGTCCATTCGCCGCCGTGGCCAGTTCCAGGCGCGCGCCATGCAGGGCGGCGATGTCGCGCACGATGGCCAGGCCCAGTCCCGCGCCGCCAGGGTTGCTCTCGAGCGCCGCGCCAACCCGGTAGAACGGCGTAAGCACGCGTTCGCGTTCCGCGGGCGGGATGCCGGCGCCGCTGTCCTCCACCTCCAGCACCCCGCCTTGCCCCGACTGTGCAGCACGCACGCGCAAGATCACGCTGCCGCCCTGCGGCGTGTAGCGCAGGGCATTGTCGACCAGATTGGCCAGCAGTTCGTGCAGCAGCAATGCCTGACCATGCACGGGCGCGTCGTCGGGCGCTTCCAGTGATAAATCGATATTCTTGCCGACGGCAGCCATGGCCATTTCCAGCCCTACCTGCTGCGCCACGTCGCGCAGCGGGACGGTATCCATGGTCAGGCTGTCGCCGCCATGCTCGATGCGCGCCAGGGTCAGCAGGCGGTTGGCCAGCAGCACGGTCGAATCGGTAGTGGCGGCGATCGAGCGCACGATGTCGCGCAGGGCGGCCATGTCGGACGGCGTGCCGGCCTGGCGGTCGCATTCGCGCATGGCCAGTTCGGCCTGGGTTTTCAGCACCGTCAATGGCGTGCGCAGCTGGTGCGAGGCGTCGGCGATGAAGCGGCGCTGGCTGGCGATCAGTTGCTGCAGGCGCGACATGGCGCCGTTCATGGCGCTCACCAGCGGGCGCATTTCCTTGTGCACCAACTTGGGATCGACGTCGGACAGGTCGGACAGGGTGCGCGTCTCGACTTCCGTTTTCAAGCGCATCAGGGGGCGCAGCACCAGGCGCACGGCAAACCACACGAGGGCGCCCATCACCAGTATCATCGCCGCCTGCCAGCTCAGGGTATCGAACAGGATCTGGTTCGACAGGCCGCGCCGCGCATCCAGCGTTTCAGCCACCTGGATCAGGGCGATGCCGCGCATCGAGTCGTCATACACGGGTTGCAGCAGGGCGGCGATGCGGATCGGTTTGCCGTGGTAGTCGGCGTGGTAGAAGCGCACCAGGGCTGGATAGTTCTGCGAGCGGGGCACGTTTTTCGGCACGGGCGGCAAGTCGCCATAGCCCGAGACCAGTTCGCCGTTGATGCCGGTCACCTTGTAGTAGATGCGGCCCAGGGTGTCGGTCTCGAAGCTGTCGAGCGCCACGTAAGGCACTTCGGCCACCACCTTGCCGCCGACGATGGAGACTCTTTCGGCCAGCGCCCGCGTGGACGCCAGCAAGGAGCGGTCGTAGGCCATATCGGCTGCATCAAGCGCATTGCGGTAGACAAAGACGGCATCGAGCAGCACCAGCATCACCAGCGGGATGAGTAGCCAGCGCAGCAGCTGGCTGCGCAGGCTGCCCAGCGGCCGGCCCTGCGCCCAGCGCCGGCGCAGGCGCTCGAGCGCGGGCAGGCGCGGGTGCAGCTGTTGCTTGGCGGCGCTCATTTTGGCGCGGCCGGCGCCATTGCGCTGCGCGGCTGCAGCAGGTAGCCGATGCCGCGCAGGGTGGTGATGACGGCGGCGTCGGGCGAGCCGCTTTCCACGCCGCTCTCGAGCTTCTTGCGCACGCGGTGGATATACAGTTCGATGGCGTCCAGGTTGGCGTCGTCGGCCAGCGCGAAGACTTCGTCGAACAGCTTTTCCTTCGACACGGCGCGCCCCGAGCGCGTGATCAGCGCTTCGAGCACGGCGTGTTCGCGCGGCGTCAGGGGCAAAGGGGCGCCGGCATAGCTGAACATGCGCGTGACGGTGTCGAAACTGAGCGCGCCGCAGGTGTGCACGAGGGCTTCGTTGCCCTGGCTGCGGCGCAGCAGGGCTTTCACGCGCGCTTCCAGTTCGGCCAGTTCGAACGGCTTGGCCATGTAATCGTCCGCGCCCAGGTTCAGGCCCTGTACTTTTTCATCCAGGCCGCCGCGCGCCGTGAGTATCATGACGGGCGTCTTGCCGCGCGTGCCGCCGCGCGCGCGCAGGCGGCGCAGCACGTCCAGGCCGTCCATCTTCGGCAGGGTCAGGTCGAGCAGCACCAATGAGTATTCCTGCGTATGCAGCAGGGCGTCGGCATCGGCGCCGTTGTGGGCGGTCTCCACCGTCAGGTGCGCGTCGCGCAGGGCCTTTGCCAGCCAGTGCGACAGCTCCAGATGGTCTTCCACTAATAATATGCGCATGGTCTCCGCCATTCGTTGAAATGATGCAGTGTAAGCCTGCCGGCAGGGGAGGCGATGAATATGTTGATGTCCCTTGTGGCTGGCGGGCGACACCTGTCAGTCTGAAAGCGAATTGAAAGGATCGCGCTCATATAGTGTGATCCTGATTCATGAAATTGATCAGGCATATCACCAATAACTATATCTAAGGGAGACACTTTACATGAAGAAAACTGCATTCTCGCTGGCCGTCATGGCGGTACTCGCCGCTGCCGGCAGCGCCCACGCCCAGTCGAACGTCACCCTGTACGGCCGCCTGGACGCCGGTATCAGCAACACCAGCAACGCCGGTCCGAACAAAAGCTCGATGACGCAAGTCAGTTCGGGTGGCATGAACACCTCGCGCTGGGGCATCCTGGGCAGCGAAGATCTGGGCGGCGGCCTGAAGGCCGTCTTCAATCTGGAAGGCGGCATCCTGGTCGACACGGGCGCGGCCGATGGCGCGCTGTTCAAGCGCCAGGCCAATGTGGGCCTGGAAGGCGCGTTTGGCCGCGTCGTGCTGGGCCGCTCCTTCACCACCGTGTATGACTTCGTGCTGCCGTTCGATCCGATGGCCTATGCGCCGTTCTACTCGTGGGCCACTTCCGCCAGCGCGACGGGTCCGAGCAAGTACGGCATGACAACTGCCTTCGACAACATGGTCAAGTATTCGGGCAAGACGGGCGACTTCAGCTATGGCGCATCGTACGGTTTCGGCGAACAGTCGACGGGCAACTCGGACAGCGCCAAGCTGTCCACGGCCGTCACCTACAAGACCGGCCCTGTCAGCCTGCTGGCCACGTATGAACAGGTGAACGGCAATGCCATCGCCGGCGGCGCGCGCGACAAGACCACCGTGTACCACCTGGGCGCCATGTATGACGACGGCCCGTGGAAAGTGCAGGCGGCGGCGCGCGACTACAAACTCGATCCGGCTGCAGCCGGCAAGGCCGACGTGCGCGGCACCTTGTACTGGGGCGGCGTCAGCTACAAGACCACCCCGGTCATCACCCTGACGGGCGTGATCTACTACCAGGACGTGAAAAACGTGGCCGCCAACCTCGATGCCGATCCGATCATGTACGTGGCGCGCGTGCGCTATGCGCTGTCCAAGCGCACCGACCTGTATGTGGCCGGCGCCTATGCCAAGGCCAAGCACAATCAGCTGGTCAGCCTGTCGCGCGACGATGCCGGTTTCGGCGACACGCAGCGCGGCCTGATCGCCGGCATCCAGCACCGCTTCTAAGCCATGACGATGCTGCGCGCCCTGTTCCTGTCGCTGCTGTGCCTGCTGCCCGCCGTGGCCGGGGCGCAGGCGTCCGCACCGACCGAGTGCGTGGTGCCGTCCAAACCGGGCGGCGCCATGGATTTGACGTGCAAGCTGGCGAAAAAAGGCCTGGCGCAGGAGGGCGTGGCACCCCCGGCTGCGGGATCGGCGATGCGCATCAGCTATCTGCCCGGCGGCATCGGCGCCGTGGCCTGGCACTCGATGGCGTCGCAACGGCGCCGCGCGGAGCCGAACACCCTGGTAGCCTTTTCGGGCGGTTCGCTGCTCAATCTGGCGCAGGGCAAGTTCGGCAATGCGAAGGCGGGCGACGTGCGCTGGGTGGCGGCGCTGGGTGCCGACTACGGCATGATCGCCGTGCGCAGCGATTCGCCCTACAAGACCCTGGCCGACTTGATCGCCGCGCTGCGCCAGCATCCGGACAAGGTGCTGATCGGCGTCTCCGGCACCATCGGCAGCCAGGATTGGCTGAAGATGGCGCTGGTGGCGCGCCATGCGGGCATCGATCCGAAAGTGCTGCGTTTTGTGGCGCTCGAAGGCGGCGGCGAAGTGTTTACGGCGATGCAGGCCGATTATGTGCAGGTGGTTTCGGGCGACACGTCCGAGGCCACCCTGAACGCCAGCGCCAACCATGCGCGCGTACTGGCGGTGCTGTCGGAAAAACGCCTGCCCGGCGTGCTGGCAAACGTGCCGACGGCGCGCGAGCAGGGCGTCGACGTGGTCTGGCCCATCATCCGTGGCGTGTGGATGGGACCCCAGGTGCCCGAGGCGGATTACCAGCGCTGGGTGGCCACGTTCGAGCGCGCCATGGCCACGCCGCAGTTCGCCGAGTGGCGCGCGCAGGCTGGCTTGTACCCATTCGCCCTGACGGGGCCGAAGCTGACCGCATATGTAAAGAAGGCGGTCGATGAGTATGCCAGGCAGGCGAATGAGCTTGGCCTGATGCGCTGAGCCACATCTTATTAAAAAAACCTATTCATAGACGGAGACAACCCCATGCAAACCAAGACCCTGCTTCAAGCCGCCCTTGCCACCGCGTTTGCCAGCCTGGCCGGCGCCGCTTTTGCGCAAGTACCGCCCGGCTATCCGGCCGACTACCAGAAGATCATCGACGCGGCCAAGAAGGAAGGCAAGGTGGTGATCTACAGCGCCACCGACAGCAAGGCGGCCGCTCCGCTGATCAAGGATTTCAGCGCCCTGTATCCCGGCATCTCGGTCGAATACAACGACATGAATTCCACCGAAGTGTATAACCGCTTCATTTCCGAAGTGGCCGCAGGCGGCAATACGGCCGACGTGATGTGGTCGTCCGCGATGGACTTGCAGATGCGCCTGGCCTCGGACGGCTACGCCCTGAAATACAAGTCGGTCGAAGCGGCGAAGATCCCCGGCTGGGCCATGTGGGATGACCAGGCTTACGGCACCACGTTCGAGCCGGCCGCCATCGTCTACAACAAGCGTTTGCTCGATGCTAAGGAAGTGCCGAAGAATCACGATGACTTCGTCAAGCTGATCGCCACGCCGAAATTCAAGGACAAGGTCACCACCTACGACATCGAAAAATCGGGTGTTGGCTTCATGTTCATGGCGCAGGATGCGAAGGAATATCCGCAGTTCCTGGCGCTGGAAAACGCGTTTGGCGCCGCCAAGGTGCGCGTGCAGTCGTCGACGGGCACCATGATGGAGCGCATCTCCTCGGGCGAGAATCTGATCGGCTACAACGTACTGGGTTCTTATGCCCTGGTGCGCGCCAAGACCGATCCGTCGATCGGCGTGGTGCTGCCCAAGGATTACACCCTGATCCTGTCGCGCGTGCAGTTCATCAACAAGAATGCGAAGAACGTCAACGCCAGCAAACTGTGGCTCGATTACATCTTGTCGCACCGCGGCCAGACCATCATTGCCAACGGCGCCAAGCTGTTCGCGATTCGCGCCGACGTCACGGGCGAAACCACGTCGGCCGACCTGATCAAGGTCATTGGTGCGGCCAACGTCAAGCCGATTCCCGTGCACCCGATCATCCTGCAATTTTTGGGGCCAGCCAAGCGCATGGCGTTTCTGAAACAATGGAAAGAGACAGCCGGCAAGAAGTAGGAATAGCCAACGCCGTCTTGGCCGCCCGCGAGTCTGGCTTGCGGGCGCACGCCGCACCCTTCATTCATTGGATTCATCATGCAAACTGCCATCTTGCCGCTGCCTGCACGGTCGCGCTCTCCCTTGTCGCGCCTGAACTGGTCGCGCGGCGTGGTCGTGACGATCACGCTGATCGCCATTTTCCTGCCGCTGTTCCTGATTTTCTACCAGAGCTTTTTGAACGCTCCGTTTTTCATGCCGGTGCGCGAATTCGGCTTTGACTCTTACCGTTTCATCTTCGATGATCCCGATTTCGCCATGGCCTTCAAGAATGGCCTGATGCTGGCCTTCGGCCTGACCGTCATCGCCGTGCCGCTGGGCGGCATGCTGGCCTTTCTGATGGTGCGCACCGATTTGCCCGGCCGCGGCTGGGTGGCGCCCATGCTGCTGGTGCCCATCTTTGTCTCGCCGATGGTGATGGGCTTTGGCTACGTCGTCTCAATGGGGCCCGTGGGCTTTTACTCGATCTGGGCAAAGGAGCTGCTCGGCTTCGTGCCCTGGAATATTTATTCCTTCACCAGCATCGTCATCATCGCCGGCCTTACGCACGTGCCGCACGTCTACCTGTACGCCTCGTCAGCCCTGAAAAGCCTGGGATCGGACGTGGAAGAAGCGGCCCGCGTGGCCGGCGCCTCGCCGATCCAGGTGATGCTCAATGTGTCGCTGCCGATGATCATGCCGGCGCTGGCGTATGCGGGCGTGCTGGTGTTCTTCCTCGGCTTCGAAGTATTCGGCCTGGTGCTGGTGCTCGGTGATCCGGAAGGCCATCTGGTGCTGCCGACCTATCTGTACAAGCTGACGAACAAGCTGGGCACGCCGTCGTACCACCTGATGGCCGCCGTCGCCGTCTGCCTGGTGATGGTGACCATGCCGCTGGTGATGATACAGCGCTGGCTGCTCAAGTCCGCCAACAAGTATGTGTCGATCAAGGGCAAGGGCGCGCGCAGCAAGGCCATGCCGCTGGGTCGCTGGAAGTGGCTGGCTTTTGCCTTGCTGGCGGGTTGGCTGATCTTCACCATCATCCTGCCGTTGACGGGCATCGTGCTGCGCTCCTTCGTGCAGTACTGGGGCGAAGGCGTGCACCTGGCCGACGTGCTGACCCTGCAGCATTTCCGCGACATTTTCGACCAGCCCTCGCTGGTGCGCGGCATCGTCAACACCATCCTGATCGGCGTCGTCGGTGGTGCGCTGGCCGTGGGCTGCTACAGCTTCATCGCGCTGGCCATGCACCGCAAGCAGGACGGCATCACGCGCCTGCTCGACTACAGCGTACTGGTGCCACGCGCCGTGCCGGGTCTCCTGGCTGGCCTGTCGTTCCTGTGGGTGTTCCTGTTCGTGCCGGCCTGGCTCGACGGCATGCTCAAGGGCATGGACAACGGCGTGGCCCTGTGGCTGAGCGGCCATGTGATCCCCGTGCTGCGCGAAGTGCGCTCGACCATTTTCGCCCTGTGGCTGGCGTATTCGGTGGTGTGGATGGCTTACGGCATGCGCCTGATTTCCACCGCGCTGCTGCAGGTGGGCCCGGAACTGGAAGAGGCGGCGCGCGCCGTCGGCGCCAGCCGCGGCCAGGTGACGCGCGACGTCACGCTGCCGCTGATCAAATACGGCTTGCTGGGCGCCTGGCTGATGGTCTTCCTGATCTTCGAGCGCGAATATTCGACGGGCGTGTACCTGCTCTCGCCGGGCACGGAAGTGATCGGCGCCATGCTGGTGTCGCTGTGGGCAGGCGGCTCGACCGACCTGGTGGCGGCGCTGTCCTTCATCAATATCACCCTGGTGGCCATCGGCCTGGGCATCGCGCTGCGCTTCGGCGTCAAGTTACATAACTAAAAATAGACTGAGACCACATCATGAATGAATTGACTGTCAATGAGCTGTACCTCGATTATGGCACCGGCGCTGCCGCCAACCAGATACTGAAGGGTGTCTCGATGCACCTGAAAAAAGGCGAAGTGGTCGCCTTGCTGGGGCCTTCGGGCAGCGGCAAGACCACCTTGCTGCGTGCCGTCGCCGGGCTGGAAAGCCCGAAGGCGGGCACCATCCAGATCGGCGAGCGCAATGTCTACGATGGCGCGAAACACTTCGAGATGCCGGCCGAGCATCGCAACCTGGGCCTGGTGTTCCAGTCGTACGCGCTGTGGCCGCACAAGACCGTGTTCGACAACGTCGCCTACGGCCTCAAATTGCGCAAGATGGGCAGCACGGAAATCGCCGCGCGCATCAAGGAAGTGCTGACGCAGCTGGGCCTGGGACACCTGGGCGAGCGCTATCCGCATCAGCTGTCTGGCGGCCAGCAGCAGCGCGTGGCGATCGCCCGCGCGCTGGTGTACAACCCGCCCGTGATCCTGCTCGACGAACCGCTGTCGAACCTGGATGCCAAGCTGCGCGAGGAAGCGCGCGCCTTCCTGCGCGAACTGATCGTGCGCCTGGGCCTGTCGGCCCTGATGGTGACGCATGACCAGGGCGAGGCGATGGCCATTTCCGACCGCATCTTGCTGCTCAATAACGGCAAGATCGAGCAGCAGGGCACGCCGCAAAGCATGTATGAAACGCCGGACACCCTGTTTACCGCTGAATTCATGGGCAGTAACAACCGCCTGCCCGGCAAGGTGGTGCAGCGCGATGGCAATCAGGTGAGGCTGCTGGTCGATGGTGCCTCCATGCAGGGCGTGGCGCGCGGCGCCAACGTGGGCACGGAAGTCACCACCATGATCCGCGTCGAGGAAGTGAAGATCAGCGCCACGCAGGTCGACAACGCCATCGAGCTGCCGCTCCTGACCTGCATGTACCTGGGCGACCGCTGGGAATGCCTGTTCGAGCGCGGCGGCGTCGAGAACATCAGCCTGCGCGCGTATTCGCGCCACAAGCTCGAAGCGGGCAAGTACTGGCTGCACATGCCGGTCGATAAGCTCTGGGTGTTTTAACGGTGCCGTAGTGGCCACGCTGGCGCGCAGTCTGTGCCGCGCTGGCCGCCGGGCTGCTGACGACGGGCGGCTCCATCTGTCGCGCCTGCCCGAATGGATGATACGCGCGGGCCAGCTGTTCATCGGCATCGCGCTGGCCACGCGCTTCAGCCCCGCCTTCCTGCATGCGGCTCCGCGCTACCTGGCCACCTCGCCCGGCGGTATCGCGGAAATGTCGCTGACGGCGAAGACCCTGCATCTGGGCTTGCCCATCGTCACGGCCTTTCACGTGGCGCATGGTGGTGCTGGTATTGCTGACCGGTCCATTCTTTTCCCTGCTGACAGGACAAAGCCGCCAGAGTTGAATCGGCCGGCTGGAATTGGCATAAAGCAAATGCTCTGTATCGCCCCTGCTGCGCACCCGGTTTAATCCCCGCAGCCGCCATGCGTGGGTAATATGTGGATACCCATTTTTCTGGGGTTTCCATCTTGGCGGCGCATTGGCCAGCCATGCCCGATGGCTGCGTTTGGCGTACCGTTGCGCCATGCTGCGCGTGTTATCTAAAAACAACGCTCCTACGTGTGGCATGCGCAGCTTGTTTTGATCAGGGATAAAAAAACGTCAATCCCGGGAATCCTGGCGGTTTGCCGGAGAATGCCGATTTTCCCAGCGGAAGAGAATAGAGGGGAAATGTTACAAATAGTAACTAAAGTGGGGTTTTTTTAAAATATGGATTTTGTATTTATATTTTAAAAGTTGCCTCACGGCCATTTATTTTAGTTATTTTTACTTCCTTCGTTTATAATTTGAAAAGAACGCCGGCGGGGCTTTTTGCGCAGTTTTGACGTGAGTTCGCCCTTTTTTTGAGCTCAGGAAAATGCATATGCGCACCGATGGTGTCCGTTTTTCAATTGTCAGACATGCCGCCTGGGCGCCAGGCCTCGAAACGCCGGAGCAATGGCACGCGTGGGCGCAAAGCGCCTTCTCCGTCGCGCCAATTACTGCTGCCGGCGAGCCGGGTGTGCGTGCGATGGTGCCGATGCTGCGCCGCCGCGCCGGTCAGCTGGGCAAGATGGCGCTCGAAGTGGCGTACGCCTGCCTCGGCGAACAGCGCGATATTCCGCTCGTCTTTTGTTCTCGCCATGGCGAGGTGGCGCGCGCCGTCGAACTGTTGTCGGCGCTGGCCCAGGGCGAACCCTTGTCACCGACGGCGTTCGGCATGGCCGTGCACAATGCCAGCGCCGGTCTGTTTTCCATCGCTCGCACCGATACGGCGAATCAGCTGGCCGTCGCTGCCGGTGCCGCCAGTATCGAGGCTGCGGTGATCGAGGCGTGCGGCTTGCTGGCCGATGGCGCGGCGCAGGTATTGCTGGTGCTGGCGGAGTGTCCCTTGCCAGTGCCATTCGAGGCCTTTGAAGATTGTCATGAGCAGCCGCATGCGTTTGCCTGGCTGCTGCAGGCCGAGGCTTCCCCGGGTGCCGCTTTCAGCCTGACGTGGCGCGCCCGCAGCAGTGATGATGCGTTGGCGGTAGCCGCCGGCGCCATGCCGGGCAGCCTGGCCGTGTTGCGATTCATGCTCGGTGAGGTCCGCACGTTCGAGCATGCGGCCAACCGCCAGACATGGTGCTGGAGCCGTCATGCATAGGCTGGAGACTGCCCGCGCCGGCATATCGATAGGCTGGCGTACTCTCGCGACCGCGGTCAGTTTTGCCGCCTTCGGGCTGGGTGGTTTGCTGCTGCGCGTGCTGGTGTTCCCCGTGCTGCAGGTGCTGGTGTGGCGGCGCGAGACGCGAATTGCCTGTGCGCGCGCCATCATCCGCTGGAGTTTTCGCTTGTATATCGGTCTGATGCGTTTTCTCGGCGTGCTGCGCTATGACTTGCGCGGTCTCGACAAGCTGGAACGCGGCGGTTTGCTGATCCTGGCCAATCATCCGACCCTGATTGACACGATTTTCCTGATGGCGTATGTCAAACAGGCCGATTGCATCGTCAAGTCCGATTTGTGGAATAACCCGTTCACGGGTGGTCCCGTGCGCGCGGCCGGCTATATCAACAACACGGGCGGCGCCGAACTGGTGGACGCTTGCCTGGCATCGCTGGCACGCGGCAACAACCTGATCATTTTTCCGGAAGGCACGCGTACGCCATGTAGCGGCGAGGTCGTGCTAAAGCGGGGCGCGGCCAATATCGCCGTGCGCGGCCGCCGCGACGTGACGCCCGTGCTGATACGTTGCCTGCCCAGGACTCTGGGCAAGGGCGAGCCGTGGTGGCGCGTGCCGGCGCGCCGCGCGCATTTCGAGATCGCCGTGCAGGACGACCTGGCGATCGACGAGTTTACCGGCGGTGGCGCCAGCGACGTAATGGCGGCGCGTACCTTGACCACTCATTTGCAACATTACTTTAGCGGGAAACAGGAACAACATGCTTGAACAAGAAGTGAAGGAACTGATCATCGAGGCGCTGCAACTGGAAGACATGAGCGCTGCCGATATCGATACGGATGCACCCCTGTTTGTCGAGGGCCTGGGACTCGATTCGATCGATGCGCTGGAACTGGGTGTCGCCCTGCAAAAAAAATACGGCATTTCCCTGTCGGCCGATTCGGCCGATACGCGCCGCCACTTTGCCTCGGTACGGGCGCTGGCAGCCATGGTTGACACTCACAGAAAGAAGTAAGGAGCAGCAAAATGGTAGATATGAGCGCAATGAACCGCGATGAACTGTACGCATGGGTGGTGCAACTGCTGGCCGAAATGTTCGAGCTTGATCCGGCGGCGCTGACGCCGCAGTCGAATCTGTATGCCGAACTCGATATCGACAGCATCGACGCGGTCGACCTGGCGGTCAAGCTGAAGCAACTGACGGGCAAGCGACTGCAGCCGGAAGTGTTCAAGACTATCCGCACAATCGACGATGTGGTCGAGGCGTTGCGCGCGATGTCGGTGTCGGAACAGGCGGCATAACGCGTGCTGCTCAATGCCGTCGCGTTGCTGCTGACCGTACTGTACCCGCTGGCGATCTGGTTCGGTCACGGCCAAGTCGAGCCGCGCTGGCTGGCGCTGCTGCTGTTGCTGGCTGTCGCCTGTCGCCTGCCCGCGCTGAAACTGCAGCGCGCCGCGCGCTGGTCGGTGGCCGCCGCGCTGCTGCTGGCCGGCATCACTTTGTGGAGCAACCTGCTGCTGCCGCTGAAACTGTATCCGGTGCTCGTCAACGCCGTCTTGCTGGCCACCTTTGGCTACAGCCTGTGGGCGCCGCCGTCGGTGGTGGAACGCCTGGCGCGCTTGCACGAGAAGGATTTTCCACCCGCGGCCGTGCACTATACGCACCGCGTGACGCAGGTCTGGTGCGGTTTTTTCATCGTCAATGGCGGCGTCGCGCTGGGCACGGCACTGTGGGCCAGCGAAGCCGTCTGGTCGCTGTACACGGGCGTCATCGCCTATATCCTGATGGCCTTGTTATTTGGTGGCGAATATCTTGCCCGCCTGCGTTTTAAGCGTTTGCACCATGTTTGAATCCTTCTTGCCGGAAGTACCCGTGCCTGCAGCACATCCGCCGATTTCCTCGCTGGCGCACCTTGCGCTGGACATGCATGGCCGTACGCCAGCCACGCCGGCCGGCTGGCGCGATGGCGCCGTGCTCGATCACGCGCATTTTGTCGCGCGCATGGAGGCGTGGGCTGGCTTGCTGGAGCGCCAGGCAGGCCGCCATTTCGCCTTGTACCTCGATGACAGCATCGAGTTTGGCGCCGCCTTGCTGGGCGCCTGGCAGGTGGGCAAGACCATCTGGCTGACGGCCGATACGCTGCCGGCCAGCTGCGCCTCGCTGGCTGCGTCCGTGGACGGTTTTCTGGGACAGTTCCCGGCCGCGCATGCGCCGTTGCCCCTGCCTGCTGACAGCCTGGCCGAGCGTGCATGGACAGTGCTCGCTGACGATTTTCCGGCGCTGGTGGTGTACACCTCCGGCAGCACGGGCGCGGCGCAAGCCATGCCGAAAAAACTTTCGCAGCTGGCCAGCGAAGTGGCCACGCTGGAGCTGCTGTTTGGCGACCATGCCGCTGGCGCGGCCGTCGTCGCCACGGTCTCGCACCAGCATATCTACGGCTTGCTGTTCAAGGTTCTGTGGCCGCTGGCTGCCGGGCGTGCCGTGCATGCGCACAGCGTGGACTATCCGGAGCAGCTGGCAGTCTTGCTGGCACGCGGTCCATGCGTGCTGGCCGCCAGCCCCGCGCACCTGAAGCGCCTGCCGGAATACCTGGACTGGTCCGGCGCGCGCTCCCAACTGCGCGCCGTGTTTTCTTCGGGTGGGCCGCTGGCCCTGGACAACGCACTGGCGGCGGGGAACTTGCTAGGCTGCGTGCCGCGCGAAATCTATGGCAGCTCGGAGACGGGCGGCGTGGCGTGGCGCCAGCGTTCGCCAGAGCGTCCTGACGACGAGAGCTGGCAGGGCTTTCCTGGCGTGGACTGGCGCCTGCTGGACGACGGCGCGCTGGAAGTGCGTTCGGAGCACCTGGCCGACGATAGCTGGTTAGGCCTGGCCGACCGCGCGCGGCAAACGGCGCCAGGACGCTTCCAGCTGTTGGGACGCAGCGACCGCATCGTGAAGATCGAAGAAAAACGCATTTCCCTCAATGCCATCGAAGCGGCATTGCTGGCCACGCCGCTGGTGCTGGACGCGCGCGTGCTGCTGTGCGACGCGCCGGCTGGCGAGCGTCAGAAGGTGGCCGCCTTTATCGTTTGCAGCGCCGCCGGCCGCGCGCTGCTCGACGCCGAAGGCAAGCTGGCCCTGAACCGCCAGCTGCAAACGGCGCTGGGCGGCCAGGTCGACACCGTTGCCTTGCCGCGCCGCTGGCGCTACCTGGAGCAACTGCCCATCAATGCGCAGGGCAAGACGACGCAGGCGCTGCTGTTGGCATTGCTGGAGAAACCCCGTCTGCCGCATGCGCAGCTGATCGAACGTTCGGCCGAAGGCGAAACGCCACGGCTGCTGTTCGAGCTGCGCGTACCCGCGAATCTGTTTTATTTCGAAGGCCATTTCACGGGCGCGCCCTTGCTGCCTGGCGTGGTGCAAGTGGAGTGGGCGCTGCACTTCGCGCGCCAGCACCTGGAGCTGCCTATGCATTTCCGCGCCATGCATGCCCTGAAATTCCAGCAGCCGGTGCTGCCGGACCGACCGGTGCGGCTGGCGCTGGAATACGACGCGCTCAAGGCCAGCCTGCAATTTCGTTATCTGTCGGACGCTGGCCAGCATGCCAGTGGCCGCATCCTGTTTCACCCGAATGCCGCTGCCGTTCCCGGTGGCGGCACCGATACACCCACTCCAGCAGCGAGCGCATGTTAGATAAAAAATTCTCACCCGAACGCCAGACCGCCTTTGCCGCCCGTTTCGAGGCGCAAAAAATCGCTTTCGGTCCCGTCGTCTTTCAATGCGTGCGCTATGCCTGGAAGCGCGGCATGTTGCAGGCGCTGGCCGATACGGGGCACAGCGGTCTGACGGTTGCCGACATGGCCGCCAGCGGCCGCTGGACGGAGTATGCGCTGAAGGTAGCGCTGGAGTCCTGCCTTTCGGCCGGTGTTGTGTCGCTGCGCGACGGCGCGTATGTACTCGACAAGGTAGGTTTTTGCATGCTGACGGACAGCATCACCCAGGTCAACCTGGACTTCATGCATGACGTTTGCTACCAGGGCCTGTTCGACCTGGATCGCTCGCTTGACGCCGAGCAGCCACTGGGACTGGCCGCGCTGGGCGACTGGCCAACCTTGTATCAGGGTTTGTCGGCGCTGTCGGAACCAGCCAAGGGCAGCTGGTTCGCCTTCGATCACCACTATTCGGACACCTCGTTCCCCGAGATTTTCCCGGATGTCTTCGCCACGGCGCCGCGCCGCATCATGGATATCGGCGCCAATACGGGCAAGTTCGCCAGCGCGGCGCTGGCCTACCATGCGGGCGTGGAACTGCACCTGGTCGACCTGGAACGCCAGTTGGCGGTAGCCGACCGGACCTTGACCGACGCTGGCGTGCGCGAACGGGCCCATTTGCACGCCTGCGACCTGCTCGACGACGCGGCGCCGCTGCCGACCGGCATGGACCTGATCTGGATGAGCCAATTTCTCAGCTGTTTCAGCGAGCCGGCCATCGCCAGCATCCTGCGCCGCGTGGCGCAGGCGCTGGGGCCGAACGGGCAGGTGCTGATCATGGATACCTTCTGGGACCGTCAGCAATACGATATCGCCGCCTACTGCCTGATCAACACTTCGCCGTACTTCACGGCCATGGCCAGCGGTAACAGCAAGATCTACCAGAGCGCCGACTATATCCGCTTGGCGCAAGAGGCCGGCCTGGAATTGCTGACCACGCGCGACGGCATCGGCTATTGCCACTCGCTGCTGCGTTTTGGCCGCGCCGGAGTCCGCGGTGACTGAAGTGCGTTTTCGCCCCTGCATCGTGATCCCCGTGTTCAACCATGAACACGCGATCGGCGCCGTGGTGCAGCGCCTGCTGCCGCATGGTGTGCCGTTGATCCTCGTCGACGACGGCAGCTTTGATGCCGGCGCGCGCACCCTGGATGCGCTGGCCGCCGCGCATCCGTCGCGCGTGACCTTGCTGCGCCACGCGCGCAATCAGGGCAAGGGCGGGGCGGTGCTGACCGGCTGCCGCCACGCGCATGCGCACGGCTACAGCCATGCGCTGCAGATCGACGCGGACGGCCAGCACGAAACGGACGATGTGCCGCGCTTCCTGGCGCAGGCGCAGGCCACGCCGGCGGCGGTGGTGGTCGGCTACCCCGTGTACGACGCTTCGGTACCGAAGGCGCGCTACTACGGTCGCTACGCGACGCATATCTGGGTGTGGATCAATACCCTGTCGCTGCAGATCCGCGATTCCATGTGCGGTTTTCGCGTCTATCCGCTGGCGCCTTTCATGGCGCTGGCAGAGCGGCGCCAGCTGGGGCAGCGCATGAATTTCGACACCGATGTGCTGGTGCGCCTGTACTGGGATGGCCTGGAGATGGCGAATCTGCCCACGAAAGTTGGCTATCCCAGCGATGGTGTTTCGCATTTTGAGCTGTGGCGCGACAACGTGCTGATCTCGCGCATGCACGCGCACCTGTTTCTCGGCATGCTGTGGCGCGCGCCGCGCCTGCTGGCACGTCACTGGCGCGCGCAATGACGGCAGCATTACAGCAGCTGCGCGGACACTGGTCCGGCTTCAATGAAGTCAGCTTCGTGGCCGGCATGCGCCTGCTGTTCTGGATCTGCCGCGTCTTCGGCCGCTGGCCTTTCCGCATCGTGCTGTATCCGGTGCTGGCCTGGTATGTGCTGACGAATGCCCGTGCGCGCCGCGTTTCGCGTGCGTATCTGCGACGCATCGCGGCTTGCGGCGGCCCGGCGAACCTGAGCGTGCTGCGGCACTTCGCTGCGTTTGCGGAAACCATACTCGACAAGATGCTGCTGTGGGGTGGCTTGTACGATACGCGTAGCGTGAGCCTGCACGGCGTCGATGGCGAAGATGGTGTCAACCGCTGCCTGGACGAGGGGCGCGGCGCCTTGCTGATCTGCGCCCACCTGGGCAACCAGGACCTGTGCCGCGTACTCTCGCAGCGCAATGCGCGCTTGAAGCTGACGGTGCTCGTGCACACGCGCCATGCGCAAGCGTTCAACCGCATGCTGGAGCGTCTCAATCCTGACAGCCAGCTCAATCTGATGCAGGTGACGGAAATCACCCCTGCCACGGCCATGCTGCTGGCGGAAAAGGTGGCGCAGGGCGAGTTCGTGGTGATCGCCGGCGACCGTGTTGCCGTCTCGCCGCAGCCGCGCGTGGCCGTGGCGCCGTTCCTGGGCCAGGCGGCCGCGTTTCCGATTGGTCCGTATGTGCTGGCCAGCGTGCTGCAATGCCCGGTGTATTTGCTGTTTTCCATGCGCGTAGGCCAGCGCTCCGAGGTGCACTTCGAACTGTTCCGCGAGTCGCTGCACCTGCCGCGCAAGGCGCGCGAGGCGATGCTGGCCGAACTGGCGGCTGCCTATGCGGCGCGCCTGCAGCACCATTGCCTGCGCGCGCCGCTGGAATGGTTCAATTTTTACGATTTTTGGCAACTCCCCGATACTTCAAGACTGGATACTCCCGATGCACCTCGCTGACCTGCAACATACCCGGCGCGCCGTCCGCTTCGACCGCGAACGCCTGCGTATCGAAGACATTGCCGATATCGCGCATGGCCGGGCCAGCGCCGAACTGTCCAGCGACCCCGTCTTTCTGGCGGCGATCGCGCGCGGCGCCGATTTCCTCGACCGCCTGCTGCGCGAGGACGGCACCATCTATGGCGTGACCACGGGCTATGGCGATTCGTGCACCGTGACCGTGCCACCGGAACTGGTGGCCGAGCTGCCGCACCACCTGTACACCTATCACGGCTGCGGCCTGGGCGAATTCTTCACGCCGGCGCAGACGCGCGCCATCATGGCTACGCGCCTGGCGTCGCTCTCCAAGGGATTTTCCGGCGTCAGCGTGGAATTGCTGGCGCAGATCGCACGCCTGCTCGATGCGGGCCTGTTGCCGCTGATCCCGTCGGAAGGCTCGGTCGGCGCCAGCGGCGACCTGACGCCCCTGTCCTACCTGGCGGCGGTGTTGTGCGGCGAACGCGAAGTGTGGCGTGACGGGGCACAGGTGCCGGCTGAACAGGCGCTGCGCGAAGCGGGTATCACGCCGCTGCGTTTGCGTCCGAAGGAAGGCCTGGCGATCATGAACGGCACGGCCGTCATGACGGCGCTGGCTTGCCTGGCATATGAGCGCGCCGAGTATCTGACGCGCCTGACGACGCGCATCACGGCCATGGCCTCGTTTGCGCTCGATGGCAACGCGCACCACTTCGATGCAACCCTGTTTTCCGTCAAGCCGCATCCGGGCATGCAGCAGGTGGCGGCCTGGCTGCGTGCCGATCTGCCCACCGATTCCTGGGAACGCAACGGCAAGCGGCTGCAGGACCGCTATTCTATCCGCTGCGCGCCGCACGTGATCGGCGTGCTGGCCGACGCTTTGCCGTGGCTGCGTTCTTCGATCGAGAATGAGCTCAATAGCGCCAATGACAATCCCATCATCGACGCCGAAGGCGAGCGCGTGCTGCATGGCGGCCATTTCTACGGCGGTCATATCGCCTTCGCCATGGACAGCATGAAGAACACGGTGGCCAACCTGGCCGACTTGCTGGATCGCCAGATGGCCTTGCTGGTCGACAGCCGCTACAACCAGGGCTTGCCGGCCAACCTGTCGGGCGCCACCGGCCCGCGTGCGGCCATCAACCACGGCCTGAAAGCATTGCAGATCAGCGCTTCCGCCTGGACCGCCGAAGCGCTGAAACTGACCATGCCCGCTTCCGTGTTTTCGCGCTCGACCGAATGCCACAACCAGGACAAGGTCAGCATGGGCACCATCGCCGCGCGCGACTGCCTGCGCGTGCTGGAACTGTGCGAGCAGGTCGCCGCCGCCCTCCTGATCACGGTGCGCCAGGGTGTCTGGCTGCGCTGCAAGGTCAACCCCGACGTGCTGCCGCAGGCGGCGCTGGCGGCGATGATGGAGGCGCTGGCCGCCGATATCGCACCCGTCGAGGAAGACCGCCGCCTCGACCCGGAACTGCGCGTGCTGCTCGAACGCATGCGCGCCCAGGCGTGGCCACTGTATGGAGCCGAACATGGCTGATCTTCCCAAGGAAACCCACAAGCTGCGCGGCAAGAAGGCCACGCCCAGCCGCTGGCATGCCGAAGTGGAGATGCAGGTGCAGTTCTTCGACCTCGACCCGATGGAGATCGTCTGGCACGGCCGCTACGTGAAGTACCTCGAAGTGGTGCGCTGTGCGCTGCTCGACAGCATCGGCTACAACTACGTCGACATGAAGGCCTCCGGCTTTGCCTGGCCCGTGATCGACATGCACTTGCGCTACGTGGCGCCAGCCACGTTCGGCCAGCGCCTGACCTTGCGCGCCGACCTGGTGGAGTGGGAAGACCGGCTGAAGATCGAGTACCTGGTCAGCGACAGCGCAACAGGCAAGCGCCTGAACCGCGCCAGCACGACGCAGGTGGCCGTCGATATCGCCAGCGGCGAGATGTGCTTTGCCTCGCCGCCGATACTGTTTGAAAAATTGGGATTAAAGGCCGTATGAAAAAACAATTCAAAGTTTTGCTGGCGAGTTTGTGCCTGCTGGCGACGGTGCCGCTCCATGCGGCCGCGCCTGTGGCGAAGATCGAGGCCATGCTGGCCAAGCCGCAGCAGCTGTGCGGCCGCTTTGACCAGAGCAAGCAACTGGCTGGCATGAAAAAGGCGCTGGCGTCGAATGGCCGCTTTTGCGTGGTGGCCGGCAAGGGCGTCTTGTGGCGCACCTTGCAGCCGTTTCCGAATACCCTGCGCCTGACGCGCGACGAGATCGTGCATTTCCAGGGCGAGCGGGTGGCCATGCGCCTGGACGCGAAGACGGAACCGGTGGTCAAGATGATCAACAGCGTGCTGTTTTCGCTGCTAGCCGGTGACTTGGCGCAGCTCGACACCTTGTTTGAAGTGGACGGCAGCATCGATGGCGGCACCTGGCAGGTGGCGCTGAAGGCGCGCCAGCCAGCCCTGGCCAAGGCCATCGGCAGCATCCGCCTCGATGGCGGCGCCTTCGTGAAAAACATCAGCATCAGCGAGGCGAGCGGCGACCGCACCAGCATCGTGTTCTCGGCGATTGAAACGGGACCGTCCGCCATCACGGCGCAAGAGGCGGCCCTGTTTTGACTTCCCTGACAAAGCGCGGCCGCAACGCCGGGCGCCTGCTTGCCATCGCCTGGGCGCTGGTGGTGGCGCTGCTGCTGGCGCATAACGCCTATCTGTGGCTGGGCAAGCGCATCGCGCCTGAAACCGACATTCTCGCCTTGCTGCCGGTGCAGGAGCGCGATCCGGTGCTGCAGGCGTCATTTACGCACATGGTCGACGCGGCGCAGCAGCGCGTGGTGGTGCTGGTCGGCGCGCCCGACTGGACCGAGGCCAAAAAAGCGGCCGATGCCTACGGCGCCGTGCTGGCGCGCCATGCGGGCCTGTTCCAGTCCACGCCGCTCGACGAGCAGACGCAGAACGACTGGCTGGCGCTGTTCCAGCAGCATCGATTGACCTTGCTGACGGCGCCGCAGGAAACGCAGCTGCGCCAGGAAGCGCCCGCGTTCTGGCGCGACTCTGCGCTCAGTCAGCTCTACAGTCCTTTCGGCGGGCCGAAACTGGGCGCCTGGCAGGACGATCCGTTCGGCCTGTTCGGCGGCTGGGTGCAGGAACGCGCACAGGAAACGCCCGTGCGTCCGCGCGACGGCCATTTGTTCGTCGCCGACGGCGAGCGCCAGTATGTGCTGCTGCCGATGACCCTGAGCCTGCCCGCCTTTTCGCTGGGCGCGCAGGAAAGCGTGCTGCCCGTGCTGGCGCAAGCCGAGGCGGCGGCGCGGCAGGCTGTGCCCGGCGTGGAAATCATCAGCGCCGGCGTGATCCTGCATGCGGCGGCCGCCAGCAGCCAGGCGGCGGGCGAAATGTCGACCATCGGCCTGGGATCCCTGGCCGGCATCATCCTGCTGACGTGGTTCACCTTCCGCTCGTTCAAACCAATCTCGCTGATCCTGCTGTCGATCGGCATCGGCTGCCTGGGTTCCCTGTCCGTGTGCTGGCTGCTGTTTGGCAAAATACACCTGATGACCTTGGTCTTTGGCGCCAGCCTGATCGGCGTGGCGCAGGACTACGGCATTTATTTTCTCTGCAACCGCCTGGGCGCCGATCCGGCGCTCGATTCGCGCACCTTGCTGCGCCGCCTGCTGCCGGGCCTGTGCCTGACCCTGCTGGCCGCCGTCATCGGCTACATGGGCCTGGCGCTGACGCCATTCCCCGGCTTGCGCCACATGGCCGTGTTTTCCGCCCTGGGTCTGGTGTTTGCCTGGCTGACGGTGGTGTGCTGGTTCCCCGCGCTGATTGGCGGTGGCACCTTGAAGAGCGGCGCGCTGGTCAGGCAGTATGGCGCGGCGCGCGCGCGCTGGCCCCTGTTGCGGGCCAACCGCGCCACCTTGATCTGTGGCGTGCTGTTTGCGCTGTTTGCGCTCGTCGGCATCAGCCGCCTGGGTGTCAACGACGATATCCGCTTGCTGCAAACGCCGCCCGCGCATCTGATACGCGACCAGATCAAATTGAGCAAATTGCTCGATGGGCCCACGCCGGTGCAGTTTTACCTGGTGCGCGGCGATAGCGCGGAAGCCGTGCTGCAGCGCGAGGAAGTGTTGAAACAGCGCCTGCTGCCGCTGATCGCGCAAAAGCACATCAGCGGCTATCAGGCCATGTCGAACTGGGTGCCGTCGCTGCAGACGCAGGCGGCGCGCCGCGCGCTGCTCGACACGGCCATCCTGCAACCGGGCGCCGCGCTCGACCTGCTGGCGCAGTCGGTCGATGAAGGTCCCGAGTGGGTTGGCAAGGTGCGCGCGCAACTGGCGCAGGCGGGCGCGCCGCTGTCCATCGACGCTTTCCTGCAGGTGCCGGCCAGCGAGCCATGGCGCCATCTGTGGCTGGGCAAGGTGGAAGGCGGCTATGCCTCCATCGTCGCCTTGCGCGGCATGCAGTACGCGGCCATCCCGCTGCTGGCGCAGGCGGGCGAGGGCGTGCCCGGCGTGCAGTGGGTCGATAAGGTGAGTGAAATCTCCTCGGTGCTGGGGCGCTACCGCGTCTATATGGGCGCCGTGGTGCTGGGCGCCTACCTGGTGGTTTTCGGCTTGCTGCTGCCCCGTTACCGGCGTCGTACCTGGCGCGTGCTGGCACCCACGGCGCTGGCCAGCGTGACGGCCCTGGCCTTGCTGGGCTACCTGGGCATGCCGCTGCAGCTGTTCCACGTGTTGGCGCTGATGCTGCTGCTGGGCGTCGGCGTCGATTACGGCATCTTCATGCAGGAGCATCCGGACCGCCGCAATAACACGCCGTGGCTGGCCGTGGGCCTGTCGGCGGCGAATACCATTCTGTCTTTCGGCTTGCTGGCCCTGAGCAAGACGGCGGCATTGCAGGCGTTTGGCCTGACCATGCTGATCGGCACGGCGCTGGTGTGGCTGCTGTCGCCATGCTTTGCCGAAGCCGACCATCGTAGCGCGGCCGATGCCGCAGGAGAAGTCTGATGTTTTTGCATTCTCAACGATGGGCGCCAGCATTACTGCTGGCACTTGCCGGCTGCGCCAGCACGCCGCCTTCGGCGCCCGCGCGCCTGGGGCTGAAGCTGGCGCCGCAGGCGCTGGGCGCCACGGTCAGCGTGCAGCAGCACCTGGTCGTCGAACGGGCGGGGCGCATCGACGAACTCGATGCGGCGCTGGAAGTGGAGCCGTCGCATCTCGATCTGGTGGGACTGGCGTTCGGCCAGCGCGTGCTGTCGCTGCATTACGACGGCAAGGACATGACCTCGTGGCGCCACCTGATGCTGCCGGCGCAGGTGCGCGCCGAGGACGTGCTGGAAGACATGCAGCTGACCCTGTGGCCGCGCGAGGCGATCGCACAAGCCCTGCCGGCTGGCTGGCGCATCGAAGACAGCGGCTTGCGCCGCACCCTGTTCCTGCATGACGAGGCGGTGACGGTGATCGACTACAGCGGCATGCCGCGCTGGAGCGGCACGGTGGTGCTCGACAACCTGCGCTACCGCTATCGCCTGACGATACAGAACGCCCCGGAAGGAAGCTGAATGAATGGCTTGACTGTGTATCTGAATGACTGCGGCATCATCTGCGCGCTGGGCGCCAGCCGTGCAGAAGTGCGCGCGCGCCTGTTCGCAGCGCACAGCGGCGTGGTGCCCGTCGATACCTACACACCGGGGCGCATGCTGCCGCTGGGCGTGGTCGATGCGCCCTTGCCATCGGTGGCGCAGCACGGCATCGCCGCGCGCAGCCGAAATAACCGGATGGCGCTGGCGGCGCTGGCGCAGATCCGCCCTGCCGTGGAGCAGGCCATCTCCCGCTACGGCGCGGACCGCGTGGCCGTGGTGATCGGCACCAGCACTTCGGGCATTGCCGAGACGGAAGGCGCGATCGGCCAGCATGTGGCCGGAGATGGCTTGCCGGATGCCTTCCACTACGGGCAGCAGGAGATGGCGTCGCCGGCCCTGATGCTGGCCGATGAACTGGGCATCGACGGCCCGGCCCTCGTGCATTCGAGCGCCTGTTCGTCGAGCGCCAAGGCGATGGCCAGCGCGGCGCGCCTGATCCGCATGGGCCTGTGCGACGCCGTGCTGACGGGCGGCGTCGATACCCTGTGCGGCTTTACCGTGGCCGGTTTTTCCGCGTTGGCGTCTGTCAGTGCGCGGCGCTGCAATCCGTTGGGCGCGAGCCGCGACGGCATCAATATCGGCGAGGGCGCGGCCCTGTTCCTGATGACGGCGCAACCGGCCACTGTCGCCTTGCGCGGCTGGGGCGAATCATCCGATGGCTACCACATGTCGGCGCCCGACCCCGACGGCGGCGGCGCGCGGCTGGCCATCGCCCAGGCACTGGCGCGCGCGGGCATCACGGCATCGCAAGTCGACTATGTGAACCTGCATGGCACGGCCACGCCGCAAAACGATGCGATGGAAGCGCGCGTGGTGTGCGACCTGTTCGGCGTCACGGCGATGAGCAGTTCCACCAAGCCGTTGACAGGCCACGCGCTGGGCGCGGCAGCGGCCATCGAGGCCGCGCTGTGCTGGCTGGCGATGCAGGACGATAACGCCGAGGGCCTGCTGCCGCCGCACCTGTGGGATGGTGTGCCAGATGCGTCCCTGCCGCCGCTGCGCCTGGCCTTGCCCGGCGCGCGGCTGGGGCGTCCGCTCGACTGGGCGCTGAGCAATTCGTTCGCCTTCGGCGGCTCGAACGCCGCCCTGCTGTTCGGGAGGGGAGCATGAGTTTTCCAACTATCCGCGAGCTGGTGCCCCATTCCGGCGCCATGGTACTGCTCGACCGGGTGTTGTCGGCCGATGCGGAAAACCTGTGCGCCGAAGTGGCCATCCATGCCGGCAGCGTGTTTTATGACGCGACGTCGGCCGGCGTGGGTAGCTGGGTCGGCATCGAATACATGGCGCAGGCGATTGCCGCGCATGCGGGCTACCTGTCGCACCAGGCCGGCTCGCCCGTGAAGATCGGTTTTTTGCTGGGCGCGCGGCGCTACGAAGCGCAAGTGCCTCTGTTTGTGGACGGCAGCATGCTGCAAGTGCATGTGCAGCAGGCCTTGCAGGGCGAGAATGGACTGGGCGCGTTCGAGTGCCGTATCGAGATGGCGGGCGCCGTGCTGGCGCAGGCGACGATTACGGTATTCCAGCCCGAGGATGCAAAGCAATTTCTGCAGGAGAGTATGAATGGAGCGCAGCATGAGTAAAAGTGTATTGGTGACGGGGTCGTCGCGCGGCATCGGCAAGGCCATCGCCTTGCGCCTGGCGCGCGACGGTTTTGACGTGGTGCTGCATTGCCGCAGCGCGCGCGGCGAAGCCGACGCGGTGGCGCAGCAGGTGCAGGCGCTGGGACGCGCGGCACGCGTGCTGCAATTCGATATCGGCGACCGTGCCGCAGCAGCCGCCGCGCTGGAAGCGGACATCGCCGAACATGGCTGCTATTACGGCGTCGTGTGCAACGCTGGCGTGGCGCGCGACAATGCGTTTCCCGCCATGTCGGGCGAGGACTGGGACATCGTCCTGCAGACCAATCTCGATGGTTTCTACAATGTGCTGAACCCGCTGGTGATGCCGATGGTACAGCGCCGCAAACCGGGGCGCATCGTCACCATGGCCTCCGTCTCGGGCCTGATCGGCAACCGGGGGCAAGTCAATTACAGCGCGGCCAAGGCCGGCATCATCGGCGCCACCAAGGCGCTGGCGCTGGAACTGGCCAAGCGCGCCATCACCGTGAACTGCGTGGCGCCGGGCCTGATCGAGACGGACATGATCAGCGAGGTGCCGCTCGACGAAGCGCTGAAGATGATTCCCGCGCGCAGAGTCGGCACGCCGGAAGAGGTGGCAGCCGCCGTGAGTTTCCTCGTTGGCGAGGAAGCGGGCTACATCACGCGCCAGGTCATTTCCGTGAATGGAGGCATGGCATGAGCCGCCGGGTAGTCGTGACCGGCATGGCCGGCATCAGCCCGATCGGCAATGACTGGCCGGCCATCCGCCAGCGCCTGGGCGAGTACCGCAACGCCGTCGTGCGCATGAACGAATGGGCCGATTACGAAGGCCTGAATACGCAGCTGGGCGCACCGGCCGCGCCGTTCGCGCTGACGGACCGCTACAACCGCAAGGCCGTGCGCAGCATGGGACGCATCGCGCTGATGGCCACGCGCGCCAGCGAACTGGCGTTGGAACACGCTGGCCTGTCCGGGCATCCACTGCTCAAGAGCGGCGACATGGGCATCTCCTTCGGCTCGTCGGCCGGCACGCCCAGCGCCATCGGCGACTTTGGCCGCATGATGGAAGAGCGCACCACCAAGGGCATCAACGCCACCACCTACATCAAGATGATGGCGCATACGGCGCCCGTCAACATTGGCGTGTTCTTTGGCGTCACGGGAAGAGTCATAACCACCTCGAGCGCCTGCACCTCGGGCAGCCAGGGCATCGGCTATGCCTACGAGGCGATCGCCGGCGGCAAGCAGCTGGCGATGATCGCCGGAGGCGCCGAGGAGCTGTGCGCTACCGAAGCGGCCGTCTTCGACACCCTGTTTGCCACCAGCACGCGCAACGACGAAGGCCATACGACGCCGCGTCCTTTCGACGCCAGCCGCGATGGCCTGGTGATCGGCGAGGGCGCCGGTTGCCTGATACTCGAAGAATTCGAGCATGCGCAGGCGCGCGGCGCCGCCATTCATGCGGAACTGGTGGGCTTCGGCACGAACAGCGATGGCTGCCACGTGACCCAGCCGAACGCCGTCACCATGCGCCAGGCGATGCTGCTGGCGCTGGCCGACGCCGGCTTGCAGCCGTCCGATATCGGCTACATCAATGCGCACGGCACCGGCACGCAGCAGGGCGATATCGCCGAGTCGCAAGCCACGTTTGAAGTGTTTGGCGACCGTACCCCTATCAGTTCGCTGAAAAGCTACATGGGCCACACCCTGGGTGCCTGCGGCGCGCTGGAAGCGTGGATCAGTATCGAGATGATGCGCGAAGGCTGGTTTGCGCCCACCATCAATCTGCAGCAGATCGACTCGCAATGCGCACCGCTCGATTACATCGCCGGCGAAGGCAGGGCGATCGAATGCGAGTACGTGATGTCGAACAATTTTGCCTTTGGCGGCATCAACACGTCGCTGATTTTCAAGCGTTACCGGCCGTGAAGCCCGCTTGTGCTGGCGCAAACGGCGGAGGCGCTTCTTTTTGTACCATCCCTATCTTATCGAGGAAAACAGCATGAAAAAAATGATGATCCTGGCGGCAATGAGTGCAACGCTGACAGTTGTCTTGCCGGCACAGGCAGGCGATACCAAACACATGATGTCGATCGCTAATGCGATGTCCGCCAACGATGCCCAGGCCCGCCTTGGCGATAGCGTGCAGTTCTTCTTTGGCGACCAGCCGACACCGCCGATTGCCACGCGCATCAGCAGCGACAAGACCAGCCAGAAGACCAATGGCGTCGGCAAGTCGGCGGAAACGTCATGCAACTGGGCTTTCCTGTCGGCCATGCTGGCGCTGCAAAAGCGCGCGCAGTCGGTGGGCGCCGATGCGGTCGTCAATATCGTCAGCAACTACAAGAATGTCGAACATTCCAGCGCCACGGAATTTGAGTGCCATGAAGGCACGATGATGACGGGCGTGGCCTTGAAGGGCGAGTTCGTGAAGTTGAAAGCAGGTAAGTAAGCAGCAGGGCAGACCGGCGGCGCGCAAGCGCCAGCAAGGCGGTCATCAAACTGGCAGCGACGGGAAACCGCACTGCCAGTTTTTTTGCCAGGCCGTCGCCGGCGATTTATGGCAGACTGCGCCTTTATCTATCGATTCGCTTTCATGTCCTCAGCCCTGCCCAGCACCGGCGCCAGCATCTGGCTGCTCGATTCCCGCAGCATTGACCTCGCGCGGTTGACTCAGTATGAAACGTGGCTCGGGCCAGCGGAAGCGGCCCGCTACGCGCGCTTTGTGCGGCCGTTACGACGGCGCCAGTTCCTGCTGGGGCGCGCCTTGCTGCGCGCAGCCATGGGGGAAATGCTGGAAGTGGCGCCGGAATCCATCGAGCTGGAAGAGCGCTCCGGCCAGGCGCCGCTGCTGCTGTCGCCCGTCGAGGGTGCGCATTTCAGCATTTCGCACAGCGGCCACTGGGTCGCCTGCGCGCTGAGCGATACTACGCGGCTGGGGCTCGATATTGAGCTGCGCGACCCGCGGCGCGACGTGCTGGCGCTGGCGCGCCAGGCGTTTGGCGCTGCTGTGCTCGCCGAGCTGCAAGGCTTGCCTGAGGATGCGCGGCTGGCGCAGTTCTACCAGCGCTGGAGCGAAGCGGAGGCGCGCTACAAGCTGGGCATGGATGCCGCCGTTTGTGTGACGATCGCGCATGCCGAGCTGGCCATCGTCCTGTGCAGCGCGGCGCCGCTGGCGCAGGCGCCGGCATTGGTCTTGTCCGGGCTGGCTACGGACTAATTTCCTCGCACGACGATTTCCTGCGCCTTCGGTTCGCGCTGGCGCATGAAGCGCACGATGGAGTCGACGGTGACGACGTCGATCTGGCGCGTCATGCGGCGCTCGAACGGGTGATCGTCAAAAGCGATATTGGCACGGAACATGCGTGCGCCCAGGCGCGTGGCGGCGGGTATGCTGAGCGTTTGCGGCGCATAGCTGGCGCTGCGCAGCCAGCCTTGCGCTTCGGCGCGCGTTTCGATCTTGCCAGGCTCGTTGCTGGCGGCGGCCAGGGTTTCCAGAACCCACTGGTTCGAGTTCTGGTACTTGGTGGAGAACGGGTAGGCCAGCATATTGTAGTGCGCCTCATGCAGGCGCTTGGGCGTGCTCGACGTCAGCAGGCGCACCAGTTGCTGCTGCGTATCCTGGCCGGGAATCAGGATCAGGGTTTCATACATGAACACATCATCCATGAAGAAATTGCCCAAGCCTTCGTTGTACAGCGACGATTGCGACGTGCCGCATTCATTGAGTTCATGCACCACCAGCCAGCGCCCTTTCGGGTGGTCGCGCCAGGCCAGCGCCATGTGCGAATAGCGCAAATTGTACTTCGACAGGTCCTGGCCGGCGCGCGCCACCAGCGCCACTTGCGCGCCCGAGGTATCGAGCGCCTGCAAGGTCTTTTGCGCCAGGTCCATCGATTTGACGAGCGTGGTGGCATCCGTTTGCTTTTCCTCGCACGAGCGCCCCGCATGGGCGGCACCGGCCAGGGCCAGGCTGATGATAATGGCAGTCAGGCGTTTCATGGGTTCACGCTTTCGAATGGTGGAGGATGGCATTGCCGGCCGCGTTCGGCACATAGGCGATGGCCTTGCCCGACAGCACCAGCATGTGGCCCGTCGAGACGGCGACGACGTTGACGACAGTGCCGGCCGCCAGCGACAGGCCTTGCGCGGCTTTCTGGCTCAGCTTGACGGAAGCCGTGGCGGCGGGGGACGCGCCTTTGGCCGCGCTTTTGAGCACGAGGACGCTGCCGTCGGCCACATCTTCCACCTTGTCGATGACGATTTCACCGGCGGCGGCCAGTACCGACATGGAGCCGACCAGCACGATGGCCGAGGCCATGCTGGCGTTGTCGGAAGCGTTGGTGGTATCGGAGTTGGCGGCCTGGGCCGTCAGGCTGGCGGCGCACAACAGGGTAATGGCGAATATGTGTTTCATGGAGATCCTGTTCTTCCTGATGGGTGCATTACACTTTGGAGTGGTGCAGCAGCGCCTTGCCCAGTTCGTTCGGGATGAAGGCGATGGCCTTGCCGGACATGACCAGCATGTGGCCGGTGGACAGCGCCACCACATTGACCACCGTGCCGGCGGCCAGCGACAGGCCCTTGGCCGCTTGCGCGCTCATCTGGATGGATGCGCCGCCCGCTTCGGATGCGCCTTTCAAGACGATGACGATGCCTTCGCCCACCGTTTCCACGCTGGCGACGACCACCTGGCCGGACGCAACCAGCATCGACATGGAACCTGCGACGACGACGGCGGAACCCTGGCTGAGGTTTTGCGAGCCTTTCGACAGGTTCTCCGAGGCAGCGGCGTGGACCAGGCCGGGAGCGGCCACGGAGAGCGTCAACAGCGACAGGGACAGGCAGAGGGGCTGCAGGCGTTTCATGTGTTTCTCCTTCAAGTGTGCCAAGTGGCAACGCCATCATTGTAGACTGTGGGCAATTGGTCAATGAAAACGCTACTCGTAGCGGGCAGGCATACCGCAGGTAGCGTATTGCGCTACTTTTTTGCCGCCAGTACCGATGCTATTTTTATAAAGGAAGTGCATGCCGCAAACCCACGCCTTGATCGAAGCCTTGAAACGCCTGTTGAAAGCGCGCGCCGTCACGTATGCCGAACTGGCCCAGCGCATCGGCGTGTCCGAAGCCAGCGTCAAGCGGATGTTTTCGCAGAAGCAATTTACCCTGCAGCGGCTGGACCAGATCCTGGTGGCCATCGGCAGCGATTTCCAGCAGCTGGCGCTGGCCGTGCAGGCGGCGCATGCCGCACCCACCCTGATCACGGGGCTGACGTATGCGCAGGAAAAGGAAATCATTGAAGACACCCGGCTGTTCGTGGTGGCCGTGTCCGCCCTGAACCTGTTGCCGCTGGAACAGATCGTCGCCATTTACGATATCAGCGAAGCGCAAGCCGTGAAGTACCTGCTGCGCCTCGACAAGATCGGTTTTCTGGAACTGCTGCCGAATAACCGGGTCAAACTGCTGGTGGCGCGCACGTTTGCGTGGATACCGAACGGTCCCATCCACACGTATTTCAAAAAGGAAGCCTATGGTGACTATTTGAATTCGCAGTTCGATGGCGAGACGGAATTGTTGCGCCTGGTGAACGTGATGTTGTCGAAAAAATCCACGGCAGCCTTGCTGGAGCGCTTGAAGCAAGTGGCGGTGGAGTTTTCGCAGCAGCACCAGGAAGACGCGCGCTTGCCTGGTGTCGAGCGCCTGGCCATCAGCTTCATGCTGGCGGCGCGGCCGTGGATGCCGCAGACGTTCAAGGCGCTGCTAAGGCAGTGAGGCAGCGATATCGTGGCCAAGCGGCTAATGTTCCTGCTTGTCAGTACTGCCTTGTTCCTCTTTCATCTGCGATAGCAAACGCCAGGCGAAAAAGCCCAGCATGGCCACGCCCAGCAGAAGCGCGCCCCACAGCGCTGCCAGGCGCAAGCCTGCGCCGTCCGGCGTCTTCTCGACAGGGGCCTCGCTGGTCAGTGCCACAACCTTGGCTGCCGTGGCAACAGGCAACGCCAGCAATTCCTCCTGCGTGAAACCGGGCGCGACCTGCACCAGCGGCAGCGCTGCCGGCGTCGCGCCATTCCTGCCGAAGACCAGTTGATACGGCCCCTTGCCGCTGGCTAGGAACACCAGGTTGGCCGGCGTCCACCCCAGGCGCAATATGGAGTCGAGGTGCGGGTTCGTGCCGCTGTGGTATTGCGGCCGCAGCACCCATTGCGCCGTTTGCACGACAGGCATGGCCAGGTCGCCGGAGACGCGTTCCTTGCCATCCATGCTGATGCGGTAGAAGGTCGTGTTGAGCAGTGGTTCGAACTCGGCGGCCTGCGTCGCGCGCGCTTGCGGGCCCAGGTGCAGGCGCTGGCGCGGCGCCGCGCTTGCCGGGTGATACACGCCCAGGGTGACTGGCATGGACGTGTTGCCCTCAGACAGCTGCAAGCCGATGCTGTCGGCGGGAATGGCGATCGGCGTGGCATACAGGCGCTCATCGACGCTCTTGCCCGCCGTCCCTTTCAACGCGATGGTGGCGCGTGGCGCGGCGACGGCGGTGACACTGACCTGCTGCGCGGTGATGCCGGCGAAAGTGATGGGTTCGCCATATTGCCAGCTCAGCCGAGCATAGCGGAAGGCACGCGGCGCAAATTCGATGCGGTCGTTGGCCAGGGTTTGCGTGTCGCTGTTGCGCAGCCAGTTCAGGCTGGTAGTGGCGATCGCATCCCATTGTTTCAGGTCGTCGCTCACTTCCAGCAGCACTTGCGCATTGTAGTTGTCGGTTCCTGGCGGCAAGGTAAAACGCAGGGAGCCGATGCGGCTATCCTTGGCGGGCGGGCCCGCATCGAGGATCAGCCCTTGCAAGCCCGGCGCCGCATCGGGCGTACTGCCGCCAAGTGCCGTGACCGATAACAGGCGGCCGTCATTGCCGGTGCGGATATCCACGTTGTCCAGTTCGTAGTAGCCGATGTGTCTGCCGGTGACGGGAAAGATGCGCATGGTAAGCGTGTCACGCTGCGTGCGCGATTGCGCGGGCGGGGCCGTCAGGGCGAAGGCCAGCGGTTTGCCAGTACGGTCGAACAGGCGCACGTCGGCCAGGCTGGCCGAGCGCGCATGCAGGTACACGTCGGTGGGGATGCTTATGCGGCTCAGGCCGGCGCCAGGTTGCGGCGTCAGCGCGATGCTCCAGCGATAGTCCTGCGGCCTGTCCTGGGACGGCGCGGCCAGCGCTGCGCCTGCCATCAACACGATGCCGAACATGAGTGTGGTTTTCATGCTGCTCCCGTTTGCGGTTCGGCTGGCGCTGGCGCGGCAGCCTTGGGGAAGGGCGCCAGGTAGCCGATCAAGACCATCAGCAAGCCGACACCGACAAAAGAGACGATACGTTCGATGCCGCCCACGTTCGACAAATCGATCAGGAACAGTTTCAAGACAACCAGCCCCAGCAGCACGGCGCCCATGCTCCATTGCTGGCGGCGCTGGTGGCGGGCCGCGTGGCGCATCAGCAGCAGGGCCGTGATGCTCCAGACCAACGACAGCATCGCTTGCACGAACTGCGAGGCCAGCATGGCGTCGAAGGTATACGGCACCCCGACATAATGCGAGACCGTGCGCAGCAGCATCAGGTTGAACCAGCCATACAGGAAGCACGCGGCCACGACAGGCAAGCGCGCCTGCCACACGGCGGGCAGGGGCAAGTGGCCTGCTGGCAGCAAGCGGTAGCTGGCAATGGCCAGCAAGATGGCAAAGCCCGTGCTCAAGTCCAGCGGATTGAGCAACGGCAAGTAGGGCAGTGGCGCCATGGCGCCATCGTCGAAAATGTTCCACGCGGCAAGCAGCAGCAGCGACCATAGCGCGCCCAGCGGTATCAGGGTGCGCTGGTACCACGCGGCAATCGGCGCCACCGGCCAGGCCCCTGTTCTGCAGCGGCGGATCAGCCAGGCCAGCGCCAGCATCATGCTCCAGGCCGGCAAGTAGCGGGCCCAGGCGGGGCTGACGCTGCCTTCATGGCCAGCCAGCCAGGCGTTGACATGCATGGCGCCCACTGGCCACAGCATCAGCCATGGCGCGGCCGTGCGCAGCGTATGCAAGAAACGCAGCGCCCGCACGTCGAGTTGCCAGCCCGCTTGCGGCCAGGCTCGCAGCAAGTATTCGCCGGCCGCCAGGGCACAGGCCAGGGCCAGCCAGCTCAAGCCCGTCGGCAGGTAATCGCGCACATACAGCGCCAGCAGCAGGTTGGCGCTCCACAAGCCCAGGCCGAGCCAGGCGGCCACGCTGAACCAGCGCAGTTGCGGCCAGCCCAGGCGCCGCGCCAGGAGGGCGAACACGGGTGTCGTGACGCACACGGCAATCAGGTACAGCGCCAGCCAGTGCACGCCCGCGTGCGCTTGCATGGATAGGTCGCCGTCGATCAGGCGCAGCAGCCAGCTGGCGAGCGGCACGAGGATGGCGGCAAACCACAGCAGGCCGCTCCAGACCAGCAGCGGGCGCGCTACCAGGGCCAGCAGCTCGTCGCCGCCGCGCGCGCGCAACGCAAGGAAGCGGGCGCTGGCAAAGGCGGCGGCGCCCAGCAGCAGGGCGCTGAGGAAGGAGCCGCCGAACAGGCTGACCGGGTGCTGGTCCCAGGCCCAGCTGGCGCGGCTCAACAATATCATGCCGGCCAGCACCTGCACGGCCAGCAGCAGGGCGCGCGGCGCATGCCATTGTTCGCGCCGCGCCAGCGCCGCCAGCAGGGCGGCCACGCCCAGGGCGCTGACGGTCAGCAGGTTGAGTTGCGTGGCGGCATCCGTGCGCAGCAGGATTTCGCTCCAGATGCCGCCCAGCAGCCAGGCCGTGGCGGCGGTCAGGAATAGCACGGACAGGCTGCTCAAGAATTCCGGGTACAAGTGGCTGCCGTGGCGGCGGAAATTGAAGGCCATCACCAGCGCGGCAGCGGCCAGCAGCGCGCAGCCGAGCCAGATGTTGGCGTGCAGGGCTGCTGCCGTATCGAGTTCCTGCATGGCACCAAGGAAGGCAAGCCAGGCGGCTCCCTGCACCAGCAAGCCGAAGGCCCAGGCCAGCGTCTGGCGCTGGCGCAAGCCGACCCAGACGATGCCGGCACCTTCCAGCGCCCAGGCGGCGGACGTCCAGCGGCCATCGAGGGCGAACGGGATGGCCAGCGTGCCGAAGACGATGCCCAGCGCCAGGAAGGCTTCGGCCAGCAGGCGGAAGCTGTTCCTGCGCCACAGCGCCACGGCCAGTCCTGTGTAGCACAGGCCGGCAACCAGCGCGGAAAACGCCAGGCCGAAGTGAAAGTGCCGGACCAGGCCGTATTGCAAGCCCATGGCCGCCAGCGGCGTGCCGAAGACGAGGGTGCCATCCACGTAATGCTTGAGGCGCGGCGCCTGGCGCGCGCAGTAGGCAATCGCGATGCCGATATAGAACAGCACGAACAGGATCAAAAACAGCTGCGTCGACAGGTAGTGCTCGGGCGTGTAGCGCAGCAGGCCCCAGATGGTGGCGACGACGAAGGTGAAGCCAAAGCTCAGCACATTCAAGACGCGCCAGGCGCGTTTCAGGGCGATGGCGAAGACGCCCGCATTGAGCAGCGCGTAATAGCTGAACAGGCCAATATGGTTGCCGCTGCCCGTCGACACGAGCAAGGGCACGGCAAAGCCGCCGACGATGCCGAAGACAGCCAGCCAGACGGCGTTTTGCAGCACGGCCAGCAAACACGTGAACGCCGTCAGCACGAACAGTACGGCAAACGCCAGGCCGGCCGGGATCAGTTCATACAGGCGGAAGGCGCCAAACGTCACCAGCATCAATATCGCCAGCGCCGTGCCCTGCAGTGGCAAGCTGATGCCGGGACGTTTGATTCGGATGCGCCAGGCCCAGGCCAGCAGGGCAATATCGGCCAGCACGATGCCGGCCAGGCGCAGCTCGATGGGCACCGTGACCTGGGCCGACACGTACTTGAGCAGGAAGCTGACGCCGAGGAACAGGATCAGCAAGCCCAGCTTGGCGACCAGGTTGCCGGTAAATAACCAGTTCTTCGCCTTGGCAACGAGGCCATCCGGGTGCGCGATCCAGGAGGGGGTGTTGGGGGCGGCAGGTGCAGTCCTGGCTGGGAGAGGTGGTGCCGATGGCGCGACTTTTGCCAGTTCGACCGGCTCGATCACTGCCGCTTGCGGCACCGGAGCGGCTGGCGGCACCGGCAGCGGTGCAGGCGCGGAAATACGAACAGACGCCGGCACAGGTACTGGCGCTGCACTCTCCACGGCGGGCGCGGCAGCCGGCGCTTCGCCCTGGCCTTCCAGCGCGCGCAGACGCTGCTGGATGCCGTCGACTTCCTTGCGCAGGCGCGCCGTCAGCAACTCCAGATCCGCTACTTTCCTGCGGTGCTGCAGCACCAGCACGAAGGCGGTGACCAGCAAGGCCAGGATGGTCAATGATGTCATTCCAGACATGGGAGCAGCTTTCCGGGAGGGGCGGGCAGGGGTGCCAGCAGTATGCGCACATTACCTTATTATTAAGAAACAAGCGATTTCTGTTGTGTCAGGGCAAGTGTCAGGAAGCGCGTGCGGCGGCAAGGCGAGCATGACGTGGCATGCTGTTTTCCGTATTGACGCCAAGCAAGATGACGACATTCAGATTGTCGTGCGCAAGATAGTGCTGTATTTTAGCAATTCCTTAATTGCCAGTTCCCCATGCCATGAGTCAAAGCAGCCAGTTTTCCTTATTGTCGCAGCGCCGTTTCGGGCCTTTCTTCTGGACCCAGTTCTTTGGCGCCTTCAACGACAATCTGTTCAAGACGGCCCTGATGGTGATCCTCGCCTACGATGCGCTCAGCTGGACCACGCTCGACCCGTCCACCATCACCAACCTGATCCCGGGCCTGTTCATCCTGCCCTACGTGGTGTTTTCGGCCACGGCCGGCCAACTGGCCGACAAGTTCGAAAAGGCGGGCCTGGCCCGTTTCGTCAAATGGATGGAACTGGCCATCATGGCCATGGCCGCCGCCGGCTGGATGACGCATACCTTGTGGCTGCTGGTGGCGGCCGTGGTGGGCATGGGCGTGCATTCGACCCTGTTTGGCCCCGTCAAGTATGCGTATCTGCCGCAGCAGCTGAAGCCTGAAGAATTGGTTGGCGGCAATGGCCTGATCGAGATGGGCACCTTTGTCGGCATTTTATTGGGCGAAATCCTGGGCGCGGTCTTGATCGTGCACAAGCCGCTGGGCGTGGAATTGGTGGCCGGCGCGACGATTGCCGTGGCCATTTTCGGTCTGGTCGCCAGCTACCGCGTGCCGCGCACGCCCGCGCCCGAGCCGGACTTGAAGGTGAGTTTGAACTTTGTCGCCGAATCGTTCCGCAACCTGAATTTCTCGCGCAAGAACCGTCCCGTCTTCCTGGCCATGCTGGGCAATTCCTGGTTCTGGTTTTACGGCGCCCTGATCCTGGCCCAGTTCCCCGTGTATTCGAAGGATTTTCTGCATGGCGACCACAGCGTGTTCGTGCTGCTGCTGACGGTGTTTTCGGTCGGCATCGGCACCGGTTCGCTGCTGTGCGAACGCCTGTCCGGCCACAAGATCGAGATCGGCCTGGTGCCGTTCGGCTCCATCGGCCTGTCGCTGTTCGGCATCGACCTGTATTTCGCCAGCAATGCCTATGCAAATACGCAAGTGGTCGACGCGCTGGCGTTTGTCAGCCAGGCGGGCGTGCCGCGCATCTTGCTCGACATCGTCATGATCGGCGTATTCGGCGGCTTCTTCATCGTACCCCTGTTCGCCCTGATCCAGACGCGCTGCGACCCGAAACACATTTCGCGCACGATTGCCGGCATGAATATCCTGAATGCGCTGTTCATGGTGGCGGCGGCCGGCGTAGCCATCGTGCTGCTGGACCAAGGCTTTACCATACCCCAACTGTTCCTCGTCACGGCCATTTTGAATGCGCTGGTGGCGGCCTACATCTTCTCGCTGGTGCCGGAATTTCTCATGCGCTTCCTGGCGTGGATACTCATCCAGACCGTGCACAGGGTGAAAGTGGTCGATGGCGAACGCATCCCCACGGAAGGCGCGGCGGTGCTGGTGTGCAATCACGTCAGCTATGTGGACGCCATCGTCATCATGGCGGCCAGCCCGCGTCCTATCCGTTTCGTCATGGATCACCGCATCTTCAAGATGCCGCTGATGGGCTGGATTTTCCGCACGGCCAAGGCGATTCCCATCGCGCCGGCCAAGGAAGATCCTTTCCTGATGGAAAAGGCCTTCATCGATATCGCGCAAGCGCTGCACCAGGGCGAACTGGTGTGCATCTTCCCTGAAGGCAAGCTGACCCGTACGGGCCAGATCAGCGAGTTCAAGGGCGGCATCGCCAAGATTATCGAACGCAGCAAGGTGCCCGTGATTCCGCTGGCCCTGCGCGGCTTGTGGGGCCATCTGTTGAGTCACCGCAATGGCCATCTGTTTGAGCGCGCCTTCAAGGCCGGCTTGCGCTCGCGTTTGTCGCTGGCCGTGGGCATGCCCGTGGCGCCCGAGGCCGCTACGCCGGAATTGCTGCAGCAAAAGGTGCAGGAATTGCGCGGCAAGTGGAAATAAGCGTCATTGCGCTCGCGTAACGGCTCCCGCCCATTGCTCCAGGTGCACGCGGAGCAGGGCGGCGATGGCGGCGAAATCCACCGGTTTCCTCAGGTGATGCTCGAAACCGGCTTGCTCCGTGCGTGAGCGCGCCTCGCCCTGGCCCCAGCCCGTCAGGGCGATCATCAGCACCTCGCGTCCCTGCGCACGCAGGCGTATCTGGCGTGCCGCAGCATAGCCATCCATGTCCGGCATACCCAGGTCCATCACGACCAGTTGTGGCCATGCCATATCAACGGCCGCCAGCGCCTGTTTGCCGCCATACGCGACGCTGGCGGCATAGCCCTCCAGCTGGAACAGGCTTTGCAAGGAATCGGCCGCGTCGCGGTTGTCGTCCACCACCAGCACTTGCACCGGCTGGTGTGCGCTGGCGGGCGAATCGCTGCCGGCAGTGGCCGGCGTGGCGGCCGGGATGTCGCTGGCGCTGGCCGGCAGCGTGACGATGAAGCGGCTGCCACGGCCGGGGCCGTCGCAGTAGGCGTCGATGCCGCCACCGTGCATTTCGGCAAATTGGCGCGCCAGGCTGAGGCCGATGCCCAGGCCGCTGGTCATCTGGCCCGCCACCGTGCGTCCCTGTTCGAACATGGAAAAGATGCGCGCGATGGCGTCCGGCTCGATGCCGATGCCATTGTCTTCGACCGCCACCTGCAGCTGGCCCTGCGCCCGGCGTGCCGTAATGTGGATGTGGCCGCCGTCCGGCGTGAACTTCACGGCATTCGAGACGATATTGGCAAAGATCTGCACCATCCTGGCATAGTCGGCGTACAGCATCACGGCATGCGGCGGCCTATCCAGGGCGATGCGGATGTGCCGCTTGCTGGCCGCAGGCTGGCACAACTCGGTGACATGGTCGAGCACTTGTCGTAACTCAAACTCCTTGCGTTGCAGCAACACCTTGCCGCTGGTAATACGCGCCACGTCGAGCAAGTCATCCACCAGCCGCGTCAGGTGCATCACCTGGCGCTCGATTACGTCGCTCACCTTGCCGACCTGCTCGGATGCCGGGAACAGGTGTTTGAGCAGGGCCACGGACGACTTGATGGGCGCCAGCGGATTGCGCAGTTCATGTCCGAGGCTGGCAATGAATTCGTCCTTGCGCCGCTGCGTTTCGCACACCTGGTACTGGCGCTGGCGCGCGCGCAGCATGGCGTGGGCCGAAGTGAGTAAGGTCAATATGTGCACGGGGCGTTCCAGCAGGGTCAGATTGCCCAGGGCGGCAATGGCTTGCCGCAAGGGCAGGGAATCGCGCCCCGCGTGCGTCAGCAGGATGATGGGCAAGTCGGACCAGTCCGGCTGCTGCCGGGCGTAAGCGTCAAGCACGGAGTAGACGCCTGCTTGCAGCGCTTCGTCCACCGTCAGGACGCCGCCGGCGCCCAGCGCCAGCTGCTCGGCCAGTTCGCCGGGAGAGCGGCAGGCGTGGCTGGCGATGGCGCTGCTTGCGAATACCGTGCCGGCCAGGGCGGCATCCTGGCCGGCAGGCGCGTAGATCAGGATGCGCTGCTCCATGGCAATTCTATGGCAAGCCCGACAGGATGCCGTGAAAGCCGGCCAGGGCTGGGCCGATGCGGATGCCCTGCGGGCTGATGTCGAAGCGGCGGATGCTGCGTTCGTGCGCGCTGCCGCGTTTCTTGAAGATGGAAATGGCTTGCCGCACCTCGCCTTCCGTTTCGTAATAGCGCAGCATGATGACGCTGTCGGCCAGGTAGCTGGCGTCGGCCGAGGTGGTCATGCAGGTGCCCAGCCTGTTTTGCGGCACGCCGACGAGCAGGGTGACCACGCCGCGCTGGCCCAGGTAATTGAGCAGTTCATGCAGGTGGGTGCTCTGGAAGCGTTCATCGGGCACCGCATGCATGTAGCCGTTCAGGCTATCGATGACGATCACGCGGGCGCCCCGTTCCGCCGCGTCGACCACGGCCTGGGCGAATTCGCCCGGTGTCAGCTCGGCCGGATCGATCTGCTGTGCGCTCAGCAGGCCTGTGTCGAGTGCCGCCTGCAGGCGCATGCCCACGTTGTCGGCCCGGTTCAGCAGCTTGCTGCGTGCTTCCTCGAACAGGAACATGGCGCACGGTTCGCCGCGCTTTGTTGCCGCGTGCACGAATTGCGCCGCCAGGGTGGAGTTGCGCCATTCCTTGCGCCTGTGCTGTCATCATCGCGCCCCCGCTGTGCCACGCTGTGGCCAGTATATTAGCGCGCCTGTCGCGGCATGTCTTTTCGATACCATTGGTAAATATTTATGGCGCTGGGCTTGGCCGTGCCGGGCAGTGTTGCGCACGCGATCACGGCTTCAGCAAAAAACGCATTACCCTGCTACAGTATTCATTCAATCCAACTTTCCCGCATTGCCGTCTTGCCGCCGCCCGCCAGGTTCCTGAGCAACTTTGCTGGCGTGTCACCGCAGCTGCTGCCCTCATTTTATTGCCTCATTGATAACTTAATTCGCTTGATAGTTACTATGTTTCAATTGTAACGACGCTTGACGATTTTAGAATGATCGTTCATTCTTTGATCTGCGTTAATAAATTTAGTCATTTCTAACGACACTAGCCAGCTTCTTTTTCAGAAAGTCCAAGATGCAACCAACCTTTTCCTTGACGTCGCCGCGTACGAGCGGCGCTATTGCCGTTCTGTGCGCCACTGTAATCATGGCCGGCTGCAGTAAAAAACAGGAAGCACCTCACGCGCAGCAAGCGCCACAGGTGGTCGTGTTTACTGTTAATCCGGCCGCGTTGCCGATGAGCGCCGAATTGCCCGGCCGCACGAACGCTTACCAGGTCGCCGATGTGCGCCCGCAAGTCGGTGGCTTGATCCAGAAGCGCCTGTTTGTCGAGGGTAGCGACGTGAAAGCGGGCACGGCCCTCTACCAGATCGATTCTGCCACCTACCAGGCTGCCTATAACTCAGCCAAGGCCGCGCTGTCGAAAGCCAAGGCCAACCTGCTGACGGCCGGTCCGAAAGCGTCCCGCTACAAGGAACTGGTTGCCATCGAAGGCGTGAGCCGCCAGGAATACGATGATGCTATCGCTGCGTTCGAGCAAGCCAAGGCAGACGTCGAGTCCGCTACCGCGGCACTGGAATCGGCCAACATCAATCTGAAATACAGCACCGTGACGGCACCGATCAGCGGCCGCACCAGCCGCTCGACCGTGACGGCCGGCGCGCTGGTCACGGCGGGCCAGGCCGAAGCGCTGACCACCGTGCAGCAACTTGACCCGATGTATGTCGACGTGACCCAGTCGAGCACCGACCTGCTGCGCCTGAAACGCCAGATGGCTGACGGCTCGCTGAAGAAAGTGGGCGAAGGCCAGGCCAAGGTCGACCTGATCCTGCCGGACGGCAGCAAATACAGCGAATCGGGCAAGCTGCAGTTTTCTGGCGTGACGGTCGATCCGACCACCGGCAATGTGATCTTGCGTGCGCTGTTCCCGAACCCGAAAGGCGAATTGCTGCCAGGTATGTACGTGCGTGCACAGCTGGAAACGGGCGTGGATGAGAAAGCCATTACCGTGCCGCAAGTGGGCGTGACGCGCAACCAGAAGGGCCAGGCAACCGCCTTGATCCTGAACAAGGAAAACAAGGTCGAACAACGTGTGCTGACCACCAGCGGTACGGTCGGCAACGACTGGCTGGTGACGTCCGGCCTGGCCGCAGGCGACCGCGTGATCGTGGAAGGCTTGCAAAAAGTCAAGCCAGGTGCCCCGGCTGTTGCCGTGCCGGCCAAGGCTGCTGCGCCTGCCGCAGCCGCTTCTGCCGCCGCATCGGCTGCCAGCGCCCACTAATTCAGGAGAATATTAATGGCCCGTTTTTTCATTGATCGCCCGATTTTTGCCTGGGTGATCGCGATCGTCATCATGCTTGCCGGCGTGATTTCGATCCTCAGCCTGCCGATCGCGCAGTACCCGAGCATCGCTCCGCCGTCGATTTCGATCAGCGGCTCCTACCCTGGCGCTTCCGCCAAGACCGTGGAAGACGCTGTCACCCAGGTCATCGAACAAAAGATGAAGGGTATCGACGGCTTGCGCTACATGGCCTCGTCGAGCGATGCGACTGGCGGCATCAGCATCACGCTGACGTTTACCAGTGGCACCAACCCAGACATTGCCCAGGTGCAAGTGCAGAACAAGCTGCAGCTGGCCACGCCACTGCTGCCGACGGCTGTCACGCAGCAAGGCCTGGTCGTGTCGAAAGCCACGAAGAACTTCCTGATGGTGTTCGGCTTCATTTCCGAAAACGGCAAGATGGACCAGACCGACTTGAGCGACTATGTGGCCGCCAACGTCGTCGATCCGCTCAGCCGTGTTGCCGGCGTGGGCGATGTGACCCTGTTCGGTTCGCAATACGCCATGCGTATCTGGCTCGATCCGGCCAAGCTGCAAAGTTTTAACCTGACCCCGGCGGATGTGATCACGGCCGTGCAGGCGCAAAATGCGGAAGTGTCGGCCGGTGAACTGGGCGGCACGCCGTCCGTCAAGGGCCAGCAGCTGAACGCCACCGTGTCGGCGCAGAGCCGCTTGCAAACGGCGGAGCAGTTCGGCGCCATCTTGCTGAAAACCACGACCAACGGCGCCATGGTGTACCTGAAGGACGTGGCCAGCATGGAACTGGGCCGCGAGAATTACAATACCGTGGCCCGCTACAACGGCCATGCGGCTACCGGCGTGGCGATCAAGCTGGCGACGGGTGCCAACGCGCTCGATACGGCCAATGCGGCGAAAGCCATGCTGGGCAACCTGAGCAAGCAATTCCCTGAAGGCATGAGCTACCAGGTAGCGTTCGACACCACCCCGTTCGTGGAACTGTCGATCGAAGAAGTGGTCAAGACCCTGGTCGAAGCGGTCATCCTGGTATTTTTGGTGATGTATCTGTTCCTGCAAAACTTCCGCGCCACCCTGATCCCGACCATGGCCGTGCCGGTCGTGCTGCTGGGTACTTTCGGCATCCTCAACGCGTTTGGCTACTCGATCAACACCTTGACCATGTTCGCCATGGTGCTGGCCATTGGTCTGCTGGTCGATGATGCGATCGTGGTGGTGGAAAACGTCGAGCGCGTGATGAGCGAAGAAGGCTTGTCGCCGCTGGAAGCGACGCGCAAGTCCATGACGCAGATCACGGGCGCGCTGGTCGGTATCGCCATGGTGCTGTCGGCCGTGTTCGTGCCGATGGCCTTCTTTGGCGGTTCGACGGGCGTGATTTACCGCCAGTTCTCGATCACCATCGTCTCGTCGATGGTGCTCTCCGTCATCGTCGCGCTGGTATTTACGCCAGCCTTGTGCGCCACCTTGCTCAAGCCGGTAGAGAAAGGCCATCACGCCACCAACAAGGGTTTCTTTGGCTGGTTCAACCGCAGCTTCGATAGCAGCAGCAACAAGTACCAGGGCCTGGTTGGCAGCATGATCCGCCACCGCGCCCGTTCGATGTTGTTGTATGTCATCTTGCTGGCCGGCCTGGTATTCGTCTTCATGCGCCTGCCGACGTCCTTCCTGCCGGAAGAAGACCAGGGCATCCTGTTTACGCAGATTCAATTGCCGACGGGCGCCACGCAAGAGCGCACCCTGAAAGTGATCGAGCAGGTCGAAGAGCACTTCATGAATAGCGAAAAAGATAACGTCGCCTCCGTGTTTGCTGTCGCCGGTTTCAGCTTCGGCGGTAACGGCCAGAACACGGGTATCGCCTTCGTGCGCCTGAAAGACTGGGCCCTGCGCAAGGACGTGGCACAAAAGGCACCTGCCGTGGCCGGTCGCGCCATGGGCAAGTTGTTGCAGATCAAGGATGCGATGGTGTTTACGTTTGCACCGCCTGCCGTGCTGGAACTGGGTAACGCCACCGGTTTCGACATGCAGCTGCAGGATATCGGAGGTGTCGGCCATGACGCCCTGATGGCAGCGCGTAACCAGTTGCTGGGCATGGCCTCGCAAAACCCGACCATGGTGGGTGTGCGCCCGAATGGCCAGGAAGATACGCCGCAGTACAAGATCGACATCGACCAGCAGAAAGCGACCGCGCTGGGCTTGCAGATCTCGGAAATCAACCGCGTGCTGAGCGTGGGCTGGGGTAGTTCGTATGTCAACGACTTCCTCGACCGTGGCCGCGTGAAGAAAGTGTTCATGCAAGGCAATGCCGAGTCGCGCATGCTGCCGGAAGACTTGAACAAGTGGTTCGTGCGCAACACCGCTGGTCAGATGGTGCCGTTCTCGGCCTTTGCCACCGGCAAGTGGATTTACGCGTCGCCACGCCTGGAACGCTACAACGGCTTGCCGTCGGTAGAGATCCTGGGTACGCCGGCGCCGGGCCAGAGCACGGGCGCCGCCATGAACGCGATGGAAGAGATGGTAGCCAAGCTGCCGCCTGGCATCGGCTTCAGCTGGACCGGCGTCTCGCTGGAAGAGCGCGAATCCGGTTCGCAGACGCCGCAGCTGTACGCGCTGTCCCTGCTGATCGTGTTCCTGTGCCTGGCTGCGCTGTATGAAAGCTGGTCGATTCCGTTCTCCGTGCTGCTGGTGGTGCCGCTGGGTGTGATTGGCGCCGTGCTCGGTACGTGGATGTTCGGCCTGTCGAATGACGTGTACTTCCAGGTGGGTTTGCTCACGGTGGTGGGCTTGTCGGCGAAGAATGCGATTCTGATCGTCGAGTTTGCCAAGGAAATGCAGGAATCGGGCATGTCGCTGCTGGACGCGACCTTGCATGCGGTGCGTCTGCGTCTGCGTCCGATTCTGATGACCTCGATTGCCTTCGGCCTGGGCGTGTTGCCACTGGCCATCTCCAGCGGCGCCGGTTCCGGCAGCCAGAACGCCATCGGTATCGGCGTGCTGGGCGGTATGTTGACGGCCACCTTCCTCGGTATCTTCTTCGTGCCGGTGTTCTTCGTGCTGGTGCGCGGCTTCTTCTCGAAGCCGGACGCGCCAGCCACGCCGGCGACGCCTGGCTCGCCAGCCGTCACGCTTTCTAAGGATGCGCATTAATATGAAAAAAACGCTACTCTCCATGGCGGCACTGGCCTTGCTGGCCGGTTGCAGCCTGGCTCCCACGTATGAGCGTCCGGCAGCGCCGGCGCCCACGGCGTGGCCGACTGGCCCTTCCTACAAGGCCGACACGGCCGCCGCCGACGCCAAGCCGGTGGCGGACGTCGCCTGGCGCGAGTTCTTTGCCGATGCGCGCCTGCGCCAGGTACTGGAACTGGCGCTGGCCAACAACCGCGACCTGCGCGTCTCGATCCTGAACATCGAGAAGGCGCGCGCCACGTACGGCATCGAACGCGCCGCGCTGATCCCGACCCTGTCGGCTTCCGGCGGCCAGACGGCCAGCCGCGTGCCGAAGAACGCCAGCGCCAACGGCGAAGCGTCCATCAATCGCCAGTACACGGCGAACCTGGGCGTATCGGCGTACGAGCTGGACTTCTTCGGCCGCGTGCGCAGCCTGTCCGACAGCGCGCTGGAGCAATACCTGGGGACGGAAGAAGCACGCCGTGCGCAGCAGATCAGCCTGGTGGCCGAAGTGGCCAGCACCTATCTGAACCTGGTGGCCGACCAGCAGCGCCTGCGCGTGGCGCAGGACACGTTGACAAGCCAGCAGTCGTCGTATGATCTGGCCGTGCGCCGCTTCAATGCCGGTGCTACTTCCGGCCTGGACAAGTACGATGCCCAGACCAGTGTCGAGTCGGCCCGTTCCGACGTGGCTGTGTTCACGAGCCAGGTGGCGCTGGATCAGAACGCGCTGGTCCTGCTGGTGGGTGGCCCCGTGCCGGCCGACCTGCTGCCGCCAGCCGAGTTCGGCGCCGTGACGGCGCTGACGGATATTCCGGCTGGCGTGCCGTCGGACGTGCTGCAACGCCGTCCCGACGTGCTGGCGGCCGAGCGCACCCTGCGCGCCGCGAATGCCAACATCGGCGCGGCGCGCGCGGCCTTCTTCCCGCGCATTTCGCTGACGGCGACAGCGGGTTCGCTCAGCGACAACCTGTCGGGCCTGTTCAAGGCGGGCAGCGGCACGTGGAGTTTCATTCCACAGATCAGCTTGCCTATCTTCGATGGCGGCGTGAACCGCGCCAACCTCGATATCGCCAAGGTGCAGCGTGAAATTTCCGTGGCGCAATACGAAAAGGCGATCCAGGTCGCCTTCCGTGAAGTGTCCGATGCGCTGGCCCAGCGCGGCACCATCGACGAGCGCCTGCAATCGCAGGTCTCGCTGGTCGAGGCGTCGACGAAGAGCTACACCATCCACGACGCGCGCTACAAGCAGGGCGCCGAGTCCTACCTGAACGCCCTGGTGGCCCAGCGCGCGCTGTACACGGCGCAGCAAAGCCTGATCACGGCGCGCCTGGCCAAATCGACCAACCTGGTGACCTTGTACAAGGTGCTGGGCGGCGGTTGGCAGCCTGAGCAGACAGCCGTCGCGGCGGCTGGCGGCGTCCAATAATCACGGGGACGCCGACGCCGGCCTTGCCCGCAAGGGCAGGGCCGGCGCGCTACTGGAAAAGTCATGAACCAAGTTGAAAAGAAGCATCCGGATCCCGAGCGCGCCAACACGCGGCGCAAGCAGGTGCTCGATGCAGCCGAAAGCTGTTTCAGCCGCCGCGGCTTCCACGGCGCCAGCATGGCCGAGATATCCAAGGCGGCCGGCATGAGCGCGGGCCACATCTATAATTATTTTGATAGCAAGGATGCGATCATCGCCGCCTTCGTCATGAAGAACATGGAGCGGGTCACCAACCTGATGCAGGACCTGGCGCAGCGCGAAGACCCGCTGCAGGCCGTGGTCGACAATGCTGGCGAGCATGTGCTGGAAAGCCTGGACCCGAAAACCTGGGTGATGCCGCTGGAAATCTTTGCCGAAGCTTCGCGCAACCCAGCCATCGCGGAAATGTTGCACTGCGCGGATCAGCGCTCGCGCCAGCTGTTCTTGTCCATTATCAGGGATGCGCGCATCAAGCGCGGCTTGCCGGCCGACGAAGAGATGCTGGAAGGCCGGCTGAATGCCATGATCGCCATGTACCAGGGCTTGCCCGTGCGGGCGGTGCACAATCCGGACATGAAGGTCGAACCCTTGATCGCCGGTTTCCGCATCGTCCTGACAGCATTGCTGCTGGGCGAGTAGAACGCTTTGCCTCCAGGCTGAAAAAAACTTTGCGCAGTTCGATATGAATCATGCGCAAAGCATGGCAAAAACCTAAAAGCCTCTGCTATAATTCCCACCTCGTCGGGGCGTAGCGCAGCCTGGTAGCGTACATGCATGGGGTGCATGGGGTCGGAAGTTCGAATCTTCCCGTCCCGACCATAAGAATCAATGACTTAAGCCAATCTTCGGATTGGCCTTTTTCTTGCCTGAGTGCTTCGTGCCTTAGCGGTGCCTTAAATAATATGGGCTGTTGCCGTATTTTTCCGTACATAGTTGGACTATTGGCGCTCGTCGCGCACCTTTTTTTGCCATTCCGCGATCTCGCCAGCATCCCACGCAATGGACCTTGGGCCGATGCGAACAGCCTTCGGAAACGTGCCCGCTTTCATGTTGTCGTAGATGGTCTGGCGCGCCTTGCCGGTGGCCTCGATCACGGCAGGCATGCGCATGAATTTTTTCACTTCGCTCATATCGCTCATTTTTCGCTTTCAGTTGATTTCAATACTTTGATCAGGTCGACCTGGCGCGGGTCGCTCTTGTCCTGCACGTAGATGTAGGCCTGGCCGGCTGGCGCATGTTCTTTGCGGTTTGGCGAAGCCGATTGGAGGCTCACTTTTGAGCCTCCAATGCCGGGCTCAAAAGTGAGCCTGGCATGATCAGCGCGTTCCTCGCAGTCTGGCAATCCCATCGCCGCTGCAATTTCGCCGGCCCGACGGCATGTCGCCGCATCATTGCGTTCGAACAGGCAGCCCTTGTATTCGGCGCTTGCCAGCGCCGCGGTGAAGTGCAGGGCGCCAGGATCGCCGGGCGGCCCGCTGCCGCGCCACCAGCCACCGGGTGGGGTCTTCGGCGTCATTTGCCCTCGGGCGGCGGGGCTGCGCGGCGCGCATCGAGGGCTGGCAAGATCCAGACTGCATAGATCGTTGGCGCCAGCGTGACGTAAAACCATGTGATGAAGAATGTCGCCTGGCCCACGCGGCTTAAGGTCGCCACCCATTCGAAGCAATTCAACGCCGCCACGGTAAAAATTGGCATCCACACGAAAGCCTGGAAAGTAGCCCAGCCACTGCTCGGGATGCGCGTCATGATTGCGCTCCTGTCGTCGCCGGCGTGCTGGCGCTTCCCGCCGAGTTATCGCCCAGCGCCGTCGGCAGCAGCTTGACCACCGCCGCCTCGGTCAGGGCGCCCCGCAGCGCCCGCACACCGCTGTTCCAGCCACGGGCGTAGGCTTCAGCCGTTTCCTTGGTGTAGGTCCAGGACGTCAGGCTGATATTGACCAGGAAGACTGCCGCCTTCGGGCCGGTGCCGCCGTCGAGCTCGTGGCGCGAGTCGCTGGCGCCGCCGGCCCAGCCCAGCACTAGCACAGTGGCGAGCAGGGCGCCAAGAACAAGCGGCGGCGCAAGTTCGCCAGTGGTGCTGCCCAGGCTGCCCAAGAGGGAGGCGATCAGCACCATGGCCATGCCGCTGTAAAAATTAACGTATTTCATTGTTGGCTTTCTGGTTGGATTGTCGGGGTGGTGGCGACGAGCGCGAGCTTGGGCGGGCGGCGCACCATTGAGCCGTCGCCGGCCTCGTCGTAAATCGGCAGGCCCTGGAACAGGCCGCCTGGCTCGGTCAGCTTTTCCCACATTTTGTCCATGGCCTCGCGGCCCTCTGGTGTCGTGAACATGACGTGATGCATATGCGCCTGTATCGCGGCGCACAGCGGCCCGCTCTTGTGCGGGAGGCCGCGGCCGGCTGCGGAATCCTCCAGGCCATATGCTGAAGCAATGTGCACCATGCCGCTGTCGGCTGGCAGCTGGGCGCGGTCGACAACGTTCACGCCCAGCAGCTCGCAGCGCTGCTCGAACGTCGTAGCCGCGTCGAATTCCTTTGCCATGCCGACCAGGGCGGCGCCTACGCCTCGCCAGACTTCATCCAATTCGTCACACTGCTTGTCCATTTTTCGCAGCTCAATGCGGATAAATTCCGCCCGGTGGGCGTTGAACGGATTTGCCTCAAGCTTTACGACCGCACGGCGGCCATATGCCAGCAAGGCCCAGAGGTTTTCCCTCATGTTGTGAATTTCACGCGCATTGAAGCGAGCAAAGAGAAATTCGGTGACGATGGATTTTGAGCAGTTGGCCAGCACAGCCTCAAGTTGCTCGACTTTTGATCTTTTCATTCCTTGGTCCTCGTCAGTTTGTCCAGGCCGTCAGCGATATCGCTGGCCAGCGTGGCGCAGGTTTCCAGTGCTTCCGGCTGGGATGCCGGTTCCATGATTTCGATTGCAGCCAGCAGCGCGCCGACGACGTCGGCCAGGCAGGCGAGGCGCTTGATGGTGGTGGCGCGGGATGGGGTGATGGTCACTTGGCTACGCCTTTCTTGGCTGGCCCGGCTGGTGCGGCGCGCTTTGCGTCCTGGTCGAGGTTGGATTGCAAGTCCGCCCGGGTCTCTTGCACGGCTTGCGCTTCAACAGCGATGTGGTTGATTAGCGCCGCAAGATCGGAGAGCGTTCCCGCCTTCACCGGCCAGTCTTCGTTGGTGGCGGCCGAGAAGAGGATTTTCCCGATGGACTCCAGGCCTGCCAGCAGTACATAGCTGGCGTTGCCGGCATGCTGGATTGCCGCTTCTGCTTGCTGGCGCTCGTCGGTGGACATGACGTGGTCCACCGAGAAGTGGGCGGGCAGTACGCGCAGCAAACCTCCAAGCTCACATGGAGCGCGGTCGATATTGTTGAAATGCGGGTTGCTGGCGCTCATGCTGCACCGCCTTGTGTAGCGGCTTCGCGCTTAATCCAAGTGGTCAGTTCATTAATGTCTTCCACGCATCGCAGCAACGCGTAAAGTAATGTTTTCGCCTTTCCCACATAGGCACCTTCGAGGCTGCATTCAGCAAGTACGAGTGCTGCAAGGTCGCGTATGGAGGTGGCGGCAAGAAAAATGTCAGCACTTACATCTTCAATTGTGTCGAGCAAGCCTCCTGTAGTCGCGCCGTCAAATGTCTTGGCCCACGCGGCCAGAAGATCATCTTGGGCGCATCCTTGGATTTCTTCGAGGATTTCGTCACGGATCCAGTCGCGGCAACTGTCACGCCATTCGAGCAACGGCATTGTGTTGCGCGGGCTATCTTCATTGCCGTTCCAGATGGCTGCCATATCGGCTGCGTGGAGGCGCACGCCTTCAAGCGTCAGCTGCAGGGTGCCTGACTCGTCGCTCAGCGATCCGACTGGCACCTCTTTGTTATGCGTCAAGCCTGAGCCGCTTGTGCTTGCTGGTAACATTGTGCTATTGTTAAGCTTCGCCATGGTCTTTCTCCAAAAAATTAGGGCGTAACGGTCCAGCCGGTGCGTCAACACCGGTTGGGCTTTTCTTTTGTGGGTTGGCTTTTCAGCCTGCGGGGCTACGAGGGATCGAGGCCCAGTCGGTGCTGGTGCTGAGGAGTTGCGGCATCCAACTTCCGCTCATCAGCTTCGGCCGCGATCATTTCCGCCAGCCTGGACAAGCCTTTGTTCGTGATGCGGACTTGTTGGCGCGCCTTCCGTTCGCCAGTGGTTTTGCTCTCATACCCGAAGGTGTTGTATCGCAGGTCGAGTGCCTGCAATCGAGCGCGGTAGGCCTTATAGCCCTCCGTGCCCGCCCGCTCGTAGATCCAGCCTTTGCTGACCAGATAGTCGGTCAGGTCGTACTGGGGCATATTGAGCGTGGCGGCTGCATCGCGGAAGCACATCGAGCCGCTGGCGTCAGCGATTAAATTGAAGCCAGCGACGGTGGGCGCCTGGTCTGCGACCTGGCGTTCCAGTTGTTCCACTTTGGCGTCGGCGGCCATCCGTTCGCGCTCGGCGGCCATAGCCAACTCGATCAAATCCATGCGCGATAGCACGGCTGGCTTGGCCGGCAGCGCACCAGCCTCGATCGCCGCCAGGCGATCGTAGACACGGGTTTGCACCTTCAACGATTCCGACATGACCATCAGCTCGGCCTCGCGCTTGGGCAGGTTGTAGCACTTTTGCATACGGCCGCGGTCATCCTTGTAATCGGCTAAAAATTTAGCCGATTGGATTCCTGGGTGGGCCTCAACCTTCGCAATGAAATTTTTGTGCTGCATCGCTGCGAAGGTCGATCCCGCAGCTTCCGCTTTGCGCTCTTCGTTGATTACGTCCACGATATCCACGCTGCACATCGTTGCATCAAAATTTCGGATTGGTCCGCTCACTTTGTGTTCTCCTGGTTGGCAGCGCTCTGGTTTTGCTGCATAACATTTTTCAAGATGACAATCATCTGTCCATTCATCGATCGGTCATGCTCTTTGCAATAAGCCGTAAACCAGTCACGTAGTTCAATCGGCAATCGAAGCTGGATTTTTGCGTCGTTCCCCATCTTGTGCTTTCTGCCTTCAAAATGAAGGCGTAGTTGAATTATGATGCGCCTTCAAATTAAAGGCAATCTTTTATTTTGGTGGCAGTTTAGGTACGCAATGCGTACAATCGGGCCATGGCCAAACAAGACGACTACATCAAAACAGCTCTTCGCATGCCGAAGACACTGCACGCTCGACTTGCTGCGCAAGCCGAGGCAAAGGGGCGTTCGCTCAACGCCGAGTTCATTGCGTGTCTTGAACTGGGCCTTGAAGGTGCCGGTGCGCAACCCAACACCGTGCGGCCGGTAATTGAGCTTGACTACGATGAACTGGTGGATGTCCTTATGCGGAAGGCTCGCGATAATGACGAGCTGATATCCATACATGCGAGCAAGAACGTGGCCACAATCGATGTCAAATCTCGTACCCCGCCAAAAAAAGATCATTAATTAATGTCCATGCGTCTTTTGCTGCAAAAGAGCGCACCGGCCCATTCGGCGTTAGAACGCTGGGTGGGCTTTTACGTTTCTGCTTCAGATAAAGGCTTGGCTGATCGTATTTAGCTGGCGCTGATCGCCTGGCGCGTGGTTGCGATCAGGTTATGGCGCTGCTTGCAACGGATGGTGTGGGTTTCTTCGAACCCGGCGATCACCAAGGAGCTACGTGCCGACTCCTTTTCAGAGTCGTTCATCTGGGCGACCAAGGTCATGATGATTTGATCGGCCAGCGCAAGCTCGTTGAGCAGTGCTGGCACGTCGATTTCATCGCGGCCATTCAGGTAGCCTTCCAGCCATTCTTTGATTTCAGCAGCCGTGAGATCCTCTGCCAAAATGTCGCAATCTTTTTTTGCACCGAATCCGCCAGGAAACAGAATGAGCTCGATGCCGAGTTGAGCGGCGAGTTCGCGGTGGCTGGTAGAAAGCTGGCTAAAGTCTGCGCCGGCTGGCGCGGTGCTGCTGGTAGTGGTAGTCATGTTCGCCTCAGTCAGTATTGCGTTGATGTGAGACGGACTATAGCAATTTGCTTTTTATTTGGCAAGAGCAATTTGCTTTTATTTTATTCTGGTCGAAAAAAAACCCGCAGAGGCGGGCTTTATGGCGATGACATCTGGAGATCATCTGCGGGTTACAGTCGATCTTTGAAATTGCGCGCCTCGAATCGCACTATGCGCCCGACGATGATGCAGTCGCCGCCACGGCAAAGCCTGCGAGCGTATTGAGGATCTCCATTCTCCGAAGTCAGATACCACTCGCGACCCTCATATTTGAGGCGCTTAATGACGGCCTCGCCATTGAAGTTGATGGCGTAGACGCCTCCGCTTACTTTTTTGTTATCGGCGATATTAACCACAGCGATATCGCCCTGGTACAGCAGGGGCTGCATGCTATCGCCTCGCACTTTGATGGCAATCAGACAGTGCGCGACATAATCATTTTCCTCGACCCATTGCAATGGCACATCTAAGGTGCCGCCATCATCAAAGTTTTGCTCCACTTCAAATCCCATGATCCCGGCCTGCAGGTGCATTGTGACCAGTTTGATGGGAATCGTTGTCACGCTGGATTCGCCAACGGTGACGCGGCGCGCACCAGGCAAGAGAGGGTGGGCAGGGGAGGTGGAGACGGGATCGCCGTGATCTTGATGGCCATCCTCATTCTGGTCGCCGCTGTGGTCAGTATCCATCCACCCCTCCGGCTTATCGCAGCCGACCTCCAGCTTGCGAGCCAACTTGTCGCCCACTCCACGTGCAGTGCCGGTAGATGACTTCGCGCTATTCAATATCTGACTGAGATACATAGGAGCCGTGGCCGCGCGTTGAGCAACGGCGTCCGCCGTCTTAAACTCTTTGACGAGTGAGCGCAGGTTTTCGATTCGAATTTGTTTTGAGGTGGCCATGTCGATATTTAATAGCAAATTGCTCGTAAAGGCAATGCGCAATTTGCTATTGACCAAGCAAAAGCAAATTGCTATAGTGGTTTAATGAAACTTCTAGACTATCTCCAGGTACGTGGATCGCAGCGATTGCTGGCAAAGCAACTCGGCATCTCGCCAGTTCTCATCAGTCAGTGGGCAAATGTGCAAAGACCCACTCCACCTGATCGCTGCGTCGAAATCGAAAAAGCCACTCAGGGCGCGGTCTGCCGAAGGGATCTGCGGCCGGATGATTGGCATCGGTTCTGGCCAGAACTCGTTACCACCAAGGAAGCTCCATGACCACCACCGATAACGCCACTGGCGCACCGGCAGTAGGTGGTATCGGTGCCGAAATCAAGCTTGGCGCCGACACTGCGCCGCTCCAGGCGGCTCTGGCATCACTTGAAGCTGTCTTTAAGACTTCGCCCGAAATCTGCCAGCATTTTCTCGGCAGCCTCAATACCCTTGTCGAGCTCTGTCGAGTTGACGGTGAAGGCGGTGTCGCAGCTGGTACAGGTGACATTCGGGTCATCTTTCAGCCGTCCGATCGTCTCCGGGATTTTTTGCTCGCAGTTGGGACAGGGGATCTGCAATTGGACGTTGCTGGCATCTAGTTTCATGAGGGTTCCTTTGCTCTGTTGTTGAAGTTGGGGAACTGAAATAGTAGCGCATTTGGCAACCCTCGCCCTTACACGTTGTTTTTATTTGATATTGGAAGCGCCATGACCCTCTCCGAATACTTCGCGCTCGCGCACGGCAATCAGGCAGCATTCGTCAAAGCTACCGGCTTGGCGCAGGCTTTCGCGTCAAGCATCGCTCTTGGCGGCAGACCTGTTCCTGCTGAACACGGCGCCGCCATCGAGCGCGCTACCGGCGGCCAAGTCACGCGGCAGGAACTGTTTCCGGACAGCTGGGCGCGCATCTGGCCTGAACTGGTAGCACCTGCGACCGACCTTCCCGGAAAATTTTCCGGCAACTGCACCATCGACCACGCCGTCGAGCTGCGCGGCGCCATCGCGCAAACGCGCCTGGTGTTCGAGGGCCACCGTGATGCGCAGGACGCGCTGGAATATCTGGAGCAGGTGCTCAAGGCTGGCCAGCGCGCTGAAGTTCCAGCGCATGCTTGCACGCCGGCGCCAAGCGATAGCAGGGGTGTCGACGTACTGCTCGACACCCCTGCATGCAAGTCGGCGCCGCCGCGCGATAACTCTGCCCTCGCGCAGATTAAGCGCGAGCTGTTCACCGCCGCCGACCAGCTGCAGCAGCCGGCCGACCTGGTGGTGCAGCTGCTGGTGCTGGCCGAGCTGCGCAGCATGCGCGCCGAGCAGGCGTCGGATCGCTTTGCGCGCGGCGCGGCGGTGCTGTCATGAAGCTGCTGGCAGCTGCGGCGCTGCTGGTTGCGCTGACGCCGACCATGTTTATGGTGGCCACTCACAACGCTGGCTCAGCACCATTCGCTGATCCCCACCCTCGAACGGGTACTCCCGACCGTCCCGCGACGATGGCTTACCCGCCAGTGCTTTACGTCGACAACGAAACGGGATGCCATTACCTCTCCACCGACGCCTTCCAGGTGCTGGTGCCGCGCTTGGATCGTGATGGCAAACAAGTGTGCCCGCGCCCAGGTGGTGCTCAGCCGAGCCCGTCAGATAACAAGTAGTCCCGATCACAAACGGGGCAGCGGCTGCGCAGCCGCGACCAAGCGATTCCAGCCCGCTGGTCAAGCCCCGACCTTTTTTAACGGCTGGATGGAAGGTTGGTTTATCATGGTTTTTCTACCAATTAAAGAGGATAAATATGTCGGATTGGAACTGGAACGGGGACGAGGAAAAAACTTCGCAAGTGATTCCTCGCGTCAATGCGTTGGCCGTTTACTCGAACGAAAACGGCGACGTGGTGATTCGCCAGCAGGGGAGTATGGGCGAGGACGATCATGTGATTATTTTCCCGGCAAATCATGCAGATACCGTGATTGCAGCGATCAAGTTCGAGGTCGGGCAGGGCGAATTGAAGTAGGTCACTACTACGCGATGCTCCCAGGATGGGTCGTATGAAGCGCCCATCCTTTCAGTTTTACCCTGCTGACTATCGGAATAATTCCAAGTTGCGCCGCTGCTCGCCGGCCGCGCGCGGGGCATGGCTCGATGTCATGTGTGTCCTGCACGACCAGGATGAATACGGCGTGTGTCGCTGGCCACTGGCCGAGTTGGCGCAGGCTGCCGGCGTGCCAGTTAAGCTGGTGCGCGAGCTGTCTACTAAAGATGTGCTCAAGGGCGCAGATAAGGCCGCGCCCGACTACGTGTTCACGCCTCGTCACGCTGGCAAGGACGGCGAGCCGGTCACGCTTGTAGTCGCTGGTGACGGCCCGTGCTGGTATTGCAGTCGCTTTGTACGCGATGAGTATGTACGGCAGCGTCGTGGCGCAAGCACACGTTATTCCGCCGATAACCAGCCACCAAAGGGCGCACCAAAGGATGGCGATTCCAGCGATACGAACCATCCACCAAAGCCATCACCAAAGCCCCCCTTTGGTGAGCCGCAAGGTGACGGCCCTTCATCTCCATCTCCATCTACATCTATAAACCAAGGTCAAAAGCCTATGTCGTCTGGCGACGACGTGCGGCAATGCCCGACCGGGACATTGGTGAACTTGTACCACGAGCTGATGCCGCTCAACCCGCAGGCCAAAGTCATCAACGCCGCTAGGAAGTCTGCGATCCGAGCGCGGTGGCTGGAAGCCGCGAAGCTCGACTGCGAGCCGTTCGGCTACGCAAGCATGTCGGCCGGCCTGGAGGCCTGGCGCAAATTCTTCGCGGTCTGCGCTGAGTCGAAGTTCCTGACCGGCCAGGCGCCGCCTCAGCCGGGCAAGCCGGCTTTCATTGCCGATATCGATTTCCTCTTTTCACCGAGCGGGTTCGCCAAAACGCTTGAAAATAAATACCACCGAGACGCACCATGAACATGAACGAACAGCAGTACCTGGAAGACCACGGCGTGTCGATTCGTGCCGAGCAATCCGTCATCGGCGCGCTGATGCACGACAGCGATTCCCTTGACCGCATCCCCGACCTGCAGGCTGCGCACTTCATCCGCGCTGACCACCAGCTGATTTTTCAGGAAATTTGCCGCCAGGTGGGCGCACGTCAGCGCGCCGACGCCATGACCGTCTTTGCGGCGTTGGGCGACAAGGTCGTGGACTGCCTGAAATATCTGCTCTCCCTGCATGCCACCTCTGGCGGCGCCGCCAACATCGCCAGGCATGCCGCCATCGTGATGGACAAGGCGGACAAGCGCGAGCTGGTGTCGATCGGCATTGAGATGCAGGCCATGGCATCGTCGGCGCAGCCTGCTGCCATGTGTATCGACACCATGGCCGGGAGGCTTGACGCGCTGGCGCAGAAAAAGACCTCGACGGATCCGGAATGGATGTGCGACATGATGGGCGACTACATGCAGGTGCTGACGGATCGCCTGGAGGGGAAGATCAAGCCAATCAGTACCGGCCACGTCCACCTGGACGAGCAGCTCGACGGCGGCCTTGAGCGCGGCACCTTGACGATTGTGGCCGCGCGCCCGGCCATGGGCAAGACGGCCCTGGGCCTGGGCATCGCGCGCAATGTATCGCAGGACGGTGCAGCGCTGTTCCTATCGATGGAAATGGCAAGGACGCAGGTCAGCGACAGGAACGTTTCGGCGCTGGGGAAGATTCCGCTCAAGTGGCTGCGAAAGCCTAGCGAAGGTATTGGCGCCAATTCGCCGGATTCTGCTCACTGGACCTCGCTGTCGCACGTCATCGCCAAAGCAAAGGAAATGCGCCTGGACGTCGACTGCCAAACCGGCTTGAACATGGCCGCGATCCGCGCAAAGGCGCGCAAGACCCGGCGCAAGTTCGGCCGCCTCGATGCTCTCGTCATCGATCAGCTCAGTTTTATCACAGGCGGAAAATCCGATAAATCGTATGAGGTCGTGGGCGAGTACACGCGCGGGCTGATCGAACTGGCCAAGGAACTCGACTGCGCTGTCGTACTGCTTTGCCAGCTGAATCGCGAGCTGGAGAAGAGGCCCAACAAACGGCCGATCATGGCCGACCTGGCCATGTCCGGATCCATCGAGCAGGACGCGGCCGTCATCATCTTTCTATACCGGGACGAGGTCTACAACCCGGAAACCATGGACAAAGGCGTCTGCGAGGTGAACTGCGGGAAGGTGCGCCAGGGCGAGCCCGGCGTCATCGGCATGGCCTACATCGGCAGCCAGACCAGGTTCGAAGACCTGCCTTACCGATGGCATGCGCGCGCGCCAGCCGCGGCGCCGCAAAAGAGCGGGGGAGGATTCCCTGGTCGCTAAGCGACAAAGCAGAAGCCGGGCGGTTGACAAAACAGCCTGAAATTACCCGAAGGTTGTCACTCACTGCTGACAACCTGGCGCACTCGAATAGGAATGAAATGAACGTAATCCAGAAATACACCAGCGCCCTCGGCTCCTCGAACCTGCGCGACGACGCCCACCACCACAGCACCGAGGTGCTGGCCGCCGCAGCGCTGTGCCGCGACCTGGGCACCAAGCTGTTCCGCGTGAAGTACGCCGGCGACGCCACCAGCTACCCGGCACTGCTAGACGCCTGGCGCGAGATCGTGAAGAGCAAGGCAGGGTACAGGACCTGGCCGGCAGACGTGAGCCCGGCCAAGGTGGCGCGCCTGTCGCTGGATCATTGGCTAAACGATGTGTGCCCGGCCTGCACCGGCCGCGCCTACGAGCCAGTGCGCGGTCAGACGACGGTGCTATCGGACGTCGCGTGTCGGGCATGTGACGGTACCGGCACGCGAGCGGTGCAGGCCCAGCACAAGATGCTGCACCTGGTCGAGGATATGGTGGAGACGCTCAACGCCATGGCGGCGGACGCGGCCGGACTGACCATGAAGCGCCTGGCCGCTGATATGGTTTTGTGACGTGAGGGAATGTGTTGCACTGTTTGTAAACACAGGTATATAATCGAACCACTGCGCGCCTTACGATCCATCCAGCGCGCATAATTCAAGCCTAGCGCTACGGCGCGACGCAGGGCAGCGGCCAACCTGAAGCCGAGACCATTGATGCCTTGTTACGCCCATATGAAGCCTGCCACCTTACGGTCGCGGGCTTTTTTGTTGCTCAGGCGCTCAGTTCATCCGGTGAATGCGCACCGAGCCAGTCTGCCAGCGCCTCGTCAATCTTTGCTTGCCAACCTGGCCCGGTAGCACGGAAGCGGCTGACGATGTCAGGCGACAGACGGATTGTGATGCGCTCTTTCACGGCCGACTTTTGCGGCCCGCGCTCACCCGGCTTGCGTTTTAATGTGACCAGGTCTTCAAGGGTCGCGGCACCGAAGAACTTTTTCGCTGGCTGCGCCCGCTGAAAATCACCGGCCGACCATTCCGGGTTATCTGGATCGGCGGCGATGCCGGCGTTGATTTGGATATCCTCTGCCTCGGTGGGCAGGATCAGTTTAAGCTTGGTTTTCATATTCTTTCACTTCCCTACGGTTGGCCTTGCGAAGGCTGATGATGCGGACAGTTGTTTCACGGAGACAAAAGACCATCGCATAGAGGCGGCTCCCAATCGGGGCCATCGCGACAAGCCGGGCTTCTGGATAATCGTTACGATCATCAATGCGGACGATTGCATTTTCCCAGTCAAAGCCTTCTGCGATATCGAACCACACGCCATGCTTGGCTACGTTCTGTGCGAGTTTTTTGGGGTCGTGTGTGTAGTTCATTTGTTTATTGTATGCACAAATAGATGGCATGTCAATTTATTTGTGCATACAAATAAATGCGAGACAGGCCGGAGATTGGCTCAGGCCACCGCTTTAGATTCTAATTCCGTCGAATTCGCGGGAATTGAAAACTGTCTCCTCGCTCGGCATCAGCCGGGCCTTCGCCGCTGACCGCAAACGTGCGCCAGCGGTTTTTTTATTTGAGGTACGCAAATCATGAACGTCATTACCCCAGCAGCCTTAGTGAATCCAGGCGCGTTCGAGTACCAAGCAAACGGCAAGATCGTGCGTGTCTTCGACACCAACGGCACCGGGGAGCTTCTGCCTATCGAATACAAGCAGCACGCAGATGATAACAAGTTTGCATTGCAATTCCAGCCATTCGGCACGGTCTATGCGGAAGTGGTGCGCTAAATGTTCAACTTCGATATCGGTCGCATGATCGTGGGCATCGCCCTGATGGGTGCCGTGGTCGGTGGCGCCATCGTCGCGCTCGTGTTGCTGGCCTGGCCCTGGTTGTGGGCGCTGGCCAAGCCGGCGCTGCACGCCTGGACCGCGTGATATGAATCCGCGCCACTACCGAGACATGATCATCCGCGCAGTGGGCGAGCCTGACGGCAAGACGCTCGGCCTGATCGTCGAGCATGTGGTCGATGCCGAGCGCGCCAAGGAAATCTTGCGCGCCAACGGGTACGGCGTGGCGGGCTTGCCTGCCAGCGCAACGGCCGCCCTTGTGCCGCAAGTAAAACCAACTGAAAGAAAGTCTCGCCCATGACCATCCGCCTGCTGAAGCCATACGCTCAACGCCCTGCCGGCGCTATTGCCACGTTCGATGCAAGCACCGAAGCTGGCATGATCGAATCCAAGCAGGCATCGGCTGACCTGACGGGTGGCTTTGAATACTTCTTGCCGCGTCCGGGGCTGAAACTGCAGGTGCCCCAGATTGCCGTGGGATCGCTGACTTTGCAGCCTGCCCAGCAAGCTCCAGCGGTCTTGCCTGAAGGTCAGGTGCTGAACGTATCGGGCACTGCGGGCACTGTTGGCAAAGTACATCGGCTCGACATGGCCGGCGGCAATACACCGCTGCAATCGTGGACTGTCGGCGCTGTCGCGCTGACGCCCATCGGGCCGTATGCCGGTGAGCAGCGTTTTCTGGTGACTTGTTCGGCAGGGAGTGTGAACGTTGAGGGCCGGGTCGCCGACCTGACTGCAGTGCGGCAGGCCACCGATGTTGGCGGGTTCAATGGCTCGCGCGGGCCGCTGCAGGTCGGTGAGGTCAAGCTGCTTCCTTCGGGGCAGCCGACCGGCATCCTGCGCAGCCTGAAAAACGCGGGTCGTCTGGTCGCCAATTTCAGCGCTGGCATGTGGATGGTGGCGGGCGGCACGCCGCCGCTGACCCAGGGATACACTGGCTACGATGCTGCCGGGAATAACACAGGCGTCACCAGCCGTACCGGCCAGGCTGAAATGCTGCAG
>NZ_JBNYXM010000039.1:0-42973 GCF_051380665.1 Janthinobacterium lyxosi | reverse complement strand
GGTTAGTCTTCTGAATGACGAACGGCCCGATCGAAAATTCGACCGGGCCGTCAAGGCAAAACCAAAGCGCTATGCCACTCGAGTTCTACGAAAAACTGCTTAAGTGAACGGCATTAGCGCCCGATGCGCCGTTTTTTGTTTATTCCACCGTTTACCCCACCGTGCCGATGATGCTCACTTCGCGGTTTTCCGGGATTTCGTTATACGACAGCACATGCAGGCCCGGCGCGAACAGGCGCGCATAGCGGGCCAGCAGCGGACGGATCTGCGGCAGCACCAGCAGCAGCGGCGGCGTGGCCTGCTGCTTCATCTGCTCGCGCGCCACCGGCATGTTCACCTGCAGCTGCGACAGCAGATGCGGGTCGATCGGGTAATTATCCAAAGTCACCTTGCCCGACTGGCGCGCCTGGTTCAAGGAACCGAGCAGCATGTTTTCCAGCTCGCCACCCAGATTAAACGCCTGCATTTCCATCTTCTGGCCAAACAGGCCGCTGACGATCTGGCGCCGCAGCGCGCAGCGCACTTCGGCCGCCAGCAGGATCGGGTCCTTGGTCGTTTCCGAACTATCGAGCAAGGTGGTGGCGATGGGCACAATATCCTTCAGTGACACGTTTTCTGCCAGCAAGACGCGGAACACGCGCAGCAGCTGCGTGTGCGTGAGGGCCTTGTCGAGCGCGCCGGCAAGCTTTGGCGACAGGGCCGTCAGGCGCTCCATCATGTTGGAGACGTCTTCGTGGCGGAATAGTTCCGGCAAGTATTCGCGCACCATCTTCGACAGGTGCGTGGCGATCACGCTGGGCGCCTCGATGACTTGGTAACCCAGGCCCAGCGCATGTGCCTTTTCACTCGGTTCGATCCAGGTGACGGGCATGCCGTAAGCCGGTTCGATGCCGGGAATGCCGTCGAGCTGGCCATACACGTTCGGCGACGGGATCGCCATCAGGCGGTCGGCCTGCACTTCCGCCTGCGCCACCACGGTGCCCGACAGCACGATGGCATACTGCGACGGCTTCAGGGCCAGGTCGTCGCGCACGCCGATGTTCGGCAGCAGCAAGCCCATAGCTTCGGACAGGCTCTGGCGCACACCCTTGACGCGCTTGCTCAAGGGCTCGCCTTGCGTCTTGTCCACCATGCCCACCAGTTTATAGCCGAGCATCACCATCAATGGCTGCACGGCGGGCAGTTGCTGCCACTCCAGCTCGGCAGGCTTGTCATCGCGCAGTGCCGCCTCGATGGCGGCCATGCCAGCCGCATCGGGCCCCTTCACGCGCTTGGTCAGGCGCCAGGCCACGAAGGCCAGCACGCCGGCAAAGGTCATGAACATGAACCACGGCATGCCCGGAATCAAGGCCAGCGCCACCATCATGCCGGACGCGCTGTAGATCACCGTTGGCGAAGTCAGTACCTGGCCCGCCACTTGCTGTTCGAAGTCGCCCGAATCGCTGATGCGGGTCACCAGGATGGCGGCCGCAGCCGACAGCAGCAGCGCCGGGATCTGCGCCACCAGGCCATCACCGATAGTCAGCAGTGCGTATTGACGGAAAGCATCGCCGAACGACAGGTCGTGCATCAGCGAGCCGATGGCCACGCCACCCACCATATTAATGATCAGGATCAAGATACTGGCGACGGCATCGCCGCGCACGAACTTCGACGCACCGTCCATGGCACCGTAGAAATCCGCTTCAGCAGCCACGTCCTTGCGGCGAATCTGGGCTTTTTCCTGGTTGATCAGGCCGGCGTTCAGGTCGGCGTCGATGGCCATCTGCTTGCCCGGCAAGGCATCGAGGGTAAAGCGCGCAGAGACTTCCGAGATGCGCTCAGCGCCCTTGGTGACGACGGCGAAGTTGATGATCATCAAGATCACGAAAACCACGATACCGACGACGAAGTTACCACCGATCACCACGTTACCGAAAGCCTCGATCACTTTACCGGCCGCGTCCGCGCCCGTATGGCCGTGCAGCAACACCACGCGCGTGGACGCCACGTTCAACGTCAGCCTGAGCATGGTGGTGGCCAGGATCACCGTCGGGAAGACGGAGAAATCGAGCGGCCGCTTGGCCGACACGCTGACCAGGATGACGATCAGGGCCAGCACGATATTGAAAGTGAACAAGATATCGAGCAGCACGGGAGGCAGCGGCAGGATGATCATCGCCAGGATCACCAGCAGGAACAGCGGCGTGGCGAACTTGTGGCGGCGCATTTCAGCAACCACGCGGTTCAGGAAATTCATGAAGGTACTACCTCGCTCAAATGAGATGGCACGACCACCTCGGTGGGAAATGGGGGCTGGGCGGCACGCTGCCCAGTACGGAATGCTTTCAGCTGCAGTATGTAGTTGAGCACCTGCGACACGGCCTGGTACAGCTGCACGGGAATCTGCTGCTGCACCTGGCTGGTGTTGTAGATGGCGCGCGCCAGCGGCGGCAACTCCAGCGTTTCAATATGATGTTCCTTCGCCACTTGCCGGATATACAGCGCCATTTCGTCGACGCCCTTGGCAACGACAAACGGCGCCTCGGCGCGGTCCTGGTCATACTTCAGCGCGACGGCGTAATGCTCGGGATTGACGATCACCACGTCGGCGTCGGGCACGGTCTTGCGCACGCTGCGCCGGCCGATCTGCTGCTGCAGCTGGCGGATGCGCTGGCGTACTTCGGGCCGCCCTTCGCTGCTCTTGTGCTCTTCCTTGACATCCTGCTTGCTCATGCGCTGGCCGCGGGCAAAGAAAAACGCCTGCGCCGGCACGTCGATGATGGCGAACAGGACGAAGACAGAAATGAGGGCCATCAAGCCATCGAGCATCAGCGCGGAGCCATCGAGCATGGCTTGCTGCAGGGGCCGGTGTTGCAAGTCCACGTACTGCACCAGGCTGGAACGGCAGACATGGACGATCACCATGCCCAGCACGGCGGCCTTGGCGATGGACAGGCCGAATTCAAAGCCATGCTTGGGCGACATCAGGCGGCCCAGATTCTTGGCCGGGCTCAGGCGCTCCATCTTCGGCATCCAGTTCTTGCTGCTGATGACCCAGCCGCCGGGAATCAAGGAGCCGAGCACAACAAACAGGGGCACGCAGAACAGCGGCACGATCATCTTGATCAGCAAGCCCACCGAGGTGGTAAACGCCATCGACATGGCATTGTCGAGCGCGCCCTTGCTGTCGAGCGGCATGAAAGCCATGGCAAACAGGGCACGGAAGGTATCCAGATAAGAAGGCAGCAGAAACACGAACAGCTTCATGCTGATCAGGATGCCCAGCGCCGTCGACAGGTCGCGCGAGCGCACCACCTGCCCCTCCTGGCGCGACTTCTTCAGTTTCTGCGCTGAGGCCTTTTCGGTCTTGTCGCCGGTGCTGCTATCCGCCATGGGCCACCCGCATCTGTTCGGCGATCATGTCGAGCACGCGATTCGTCATGGCGATGTAGTGCTCGGGAATAAAGCGCACGATCTGCGCCAGCATCAGCAGGCCGAACACGGTGATCATGGAAAAGCCCAGCGAAAACAGGTTCAGCGACGGCGCCACGCGGTTCAGGAAGCCGAAGCCCAGCTGCACCACCATGGTGGAAAAGACGATGGGCAAGGCCAGCAGCATGGCGGCGGCGAAGATCCACGCCACGTTGTAGGCCACCGTCTGCAGCAGCAGCGGGGCATAGCCCTGCCCCACGGGCCAGGCCTTGAAACTGGCGCCGATCACGCCCGTCAGCACGAGGTGGCCGTCGATGGCAAAAAACACGATCATGCACATGATGGTGAGCAAGCCCGTGATCACGTCCGACGAGGTGCCGTTGAGCGGATCGTTCATGACGGCCATGGAAAAGCCCACCTGACTCGACACCAGGTAACCGAGCACCGACATCACCGACATGGCGAAGTGGAAGGCCAGGCCGAGGACGAAGCCGATGATGGCCTGCTCCAGGGTGGCGACGATGGCGTGCAGGGAAAACGGATCGATCTTCAACAAGTCCTGCGAGATGCCCGACGCCTGCATCACGGGCAGCATCAGGATCGCCAGCACCAGCGACAGCAGGATGCGCACAGTGACGGGCACGACGCCGTCGCCGATCACGGGCGAGGCGCTGAGCATGGCCAGGATGCGGCAAAACGGCCACCACACGGCCAGCAGAAACGGCAGCACCTGATTGAAAATCTGATCCATGGGCGCGCGGCGCTATCCGACCAGGGTGGCCGCGCGCTGAAAAATGGACACGCAATAATCCATCAGGTAACCGGCCATCCAGCGTCCGGCCAGGATCAGCGCCAGCAGGGTGACCAGCAGGCGCGGCAGGAAACTCATGGTTTGTTCATTGATCGAGGTGGCCGCCTGCACCAGCGCGACCAACAGGCCCATGAGCAAACCTGGCACGACCAGGATCACCACCAGCAGCATCACGACATGCAACGCTTCGATGATCAGGTCAACGGCGACTTCAGGGGTAAACATGGGTCAATAGCCCTGTATGCTGGTAACTAGGGTGTTGACGGTCAGGGTCCAGCCGTCGACCAGCACGAACAGCAGCAGCTTGAACGGCAGCGAAATCACCAGCGGCGAGAGCATCATCATACCCATGGCCATCAGCACGGACGCCACCACCAGGTCGATGATGAGGAAAGGTATGAACAGCATGCAGCCGATCTGAAACGCCGTCTTGAGTTCGGACAACACAAACGCCGCCAGCTTGACGGTGAAACTATGGTCTTGCGGGCGCATGGTCGCCGGCTCGCCGGCCAGGTGGGCGATCTGTGCCAGCGCAGCCTTGCTCGTCTGCGCCAGCATGAAGCGCGAAATCGGCACTTCGGCGATCTTCAGGGCTTCCTGCATGCCGATCTGGTCGCGGTCGTAAGGCACGAACGCGTCTTTCCACACCTGGTCGCCGATAGGGCGCATGACCAGCAAGGTGAGAATCAGGGCGATGCCCGTGACGATGCGGTTGGGCAAGCCCTGCTGCAGGCCCAGCGCCTGGCGCAGCAGGGACAGCACGATGACGAAGCGGGTAAAGCTGGTCATCATCATGACCATCACGGGCAACAGCCCGAGCAGGGTCATGACGACGAGGATCTGCATCTTCACCGACAGGTCGGTCTTCGCGCCCGGCACCACGCCGGACAACAAATCCTGCGCCCCGGCGGCGCTGCAGCACAGCATCAGAACGGGGACAGCCAGCGCGGCAGCCAGCGCGCCGCGGCGCCGGCCCAAACCGGGTACCACCAGCTTCATGCTGTCATCAGGTCGAGATTGAGGCCGTCGAGGTCGATGACTTTCAGGCCATAGTTCTCGCCGGCCACCACCACTTCGGCACGGCCGATCGGCGTGCCGTTGACCTTGATCACCAGCGGTTCGCCGGCCAGCATGTCGAGTTCGATCACGCTTTCCGGGCCGATGGCCATCAGTTCTTCCAGCGAAATGCGGGCCGAGCCCACTTCCAGCGTCAGGGTGACGGGAATCTTGCGCATCATCTGCGGAATATCGCGCCGCGCGCGGGTGCTGGCCACGTCGGACACGTCGCTCTGGTCGATGATCATGTCATCGCCCAGGTCTTCCAGCAGGGTTTCGCTCTGGTTGGTATCGGTCATATTCATATTATTCGACATCTTCAAATGAGGTTAAACAGAGCTTACCCTTGTGTTCGGAAACAGCAGCTGTAAATAAACGGGAGTCGTCCAGCATGACGTCGGTGCGGCTCAGGCTGACGGGAATCACGTCGCCCACACGCAGGTCGAACAAGGCGCCCAGTTGCACCTGTTTGCTGACGAGCCGGCCTTCCAGGGTCACTTGCAGGCGCGAAGCGAGCGGGCGCACGCTGCCACGCAAGGCTTTCTTCGCTTGCGCGCGCTCGGGCAGCAGACCGCGCAGCACGTCGGCCATCAGGCGCTTGTCCAGCGAGAACCAGAATTGACCGCTCTGCCCTGCCTCGACGTCGCTGAGCGCCACGGTGACGATCCAGCTGCCGCGCGCCGGATGCACGCCCGACTGCACGGCGACCTCGGCACTTGAGTCGATGTCGCTGCTCTTGCCCAAGGTTTGCAGGTTCTTGTGGACGCGGGCGAACAAACTGTTCACCAACTGTTGCCCAAGCACCACAGCGAGGCGCTCCTCCGTGGCAGTCACGCGCACCTGCGCCGGATCGGGCAGCGCCCCCTTGGCGCCCGCACTACCGTAGCGATAGTTCAGCACGCTCAAGAGTATCTGCCGTTCAAGGGCAAAGCCCGTCTGGCCGGCCGGCGTGGAAAAACTCAGCCAGCGATTCACGCTGTCCTCGTTTTCGACACGCGACAAAGTCACGCCATCGATCTGGAAATTACCCCAGTAGCGACGGCTCATCGGTTGGCGCAGGGCCACGGCCAGGTCGTCGCGCAGCTGGGCGCCGAATACATGCAGCAAATGGACAGGACGTCCAAGCAGACAGGAATCGAGGACTTGATGGCGCACAGTTTGATCTGTCTTGGTAATGATTGTCATGTAGTGGTCATGTCGGTATTGCGGTGGCAGAACAAATTATACGGATCGCCCGAAATTAAATACAGCATCATCGTGGCTTTGCCCACAGGTCCGCAAGCAAACGATTGCGCATCGTATCGCATGCTAGATGACTACGGTGCTGAACAATACATGAAAAAGCTAAATATTGCCATGTATCAATATTCCTTGAGCCAATCCTCTCTTTACTTTATAGTTGCCCCGAGGTAAGCTTATAGCGACAAAATAGTGATTTGCAGTGCGCCATTCCGCTTACCTGATTCCGGTTTTTATGGCAGTTTTCAGTCCTTCTTATTGCCACCAGCAGAAACTTTTATCAGATAAACATTAGTTGTCATGGCCATGTAAATCATGTCGGCGTGGGTTTGCTGAGTTTGTTTGAGTCTGCTTGAGCGGATGGTGTGGCAACTGATAAAACTGATGGGCCCTGCGGATCGGGCCGGGCAGGATGGCATTCACATGCACTACTGCCGGATTGGCAACACCAGTAATTCTGATTGATACGTCACCGCATATTGAAAGTAGAGGGCAAGATGAGCAACGAACTCGCAGGTCTGATCAAGGCCGATCTGGCAGCACTGAGCAATGACGCACACGCCCTTGGCGCCAGCATCGCGCCCGCCGCCCAGTTCGGCGCGCAGGAACCATCCGGCTTCTCCTTTGCGCAAAGCATGAAAGACGCCATCGGCAAGGTCAATGGCGACGACCGCATGGCCGCGCAGAAAATGAGCGACGTCGACAGTGGCAAGAGTGACGACATGGTCGGCGCCATGCTGGCCAGCCAGGAAGCAAGCCTGTCCTTTTCCATGTTGATGCAAGTGCGCAACAAGGTCATGGGCGCCGTCGATGAGCTCATCAAACTGCCTCTGTAATCTTCACGTCCTGAACCACGCCCAGCCTCCCAGCGAAAGTTACCCCAAGTGATTACCCCCATGAAGTCCGCATTTGCGCGCTGGCGCCTTGGTGCCCAGCCCGCCATCCCGCCCGCCCTGCTGAAAAACCTGGTTCCCATCGTCGTGCTGGCCATCGGTATCACCGCCATGGTGACCATGTATGCCTGGCGCGACCAGGCCAACTACAAGCCGGTGTTTGGCGCGCGCGAAAAAGTGGCCGTGACGGACATGATGGCCACCCTGGACGCCGAACACATCCCCTACCGCCTGCATCCGGACAGCGGCCAGGTGCTGGTGCCCGACGCCATGCTGGGCAAGGTGCGCATGCTGCTGGCCTCGAAAGGCGTGACGGCGCAGCTGCCGGCCGGCCTGGAGCTGATGGACAAGAATGACCCGCTGGGCGTATCGCAATTCGTGCAGGACGTGCGCTTCCGCCGCGGCCTGGAAGGCGAGTTGGCGCAAAGCATCATGACGATGGACGCGATCGCTTCGGCGCGCGTCCATCTGTCGATTGCCAAGTCGACCTCGTTTGTCGCCAGCGACGGCGACAAATCCTCCGCCTCCGTAGTGGTAGCGCTGAAACCGGGCCGCACCCTGGCGCCGGAACAGATCGCCGCCGTCATCAACATGGTGGCCGGCAGCGTCGCCAGCCTGGCGCCTACGCGCGTGAGCCTGGTCGACCAGGGCGGCAACCTGCTGTCCTCGCACATCGACCTGACGGACGGTTTCGACGCCTCGGCCGCCGGCAATGAAGGCGCGAAACGTTTCCAGGATGAAATCCGCCGCAACGTCACGGGCTTGCTGGGACCCGTCATCGGCGAAGACAATTTCAAGCTCAGCGTAACGGCCGCCGTGAACAACGACCGCGTGGACGAAACGCTGGAAAAATACGGCGAAGCCCCGAAAGTGACCAGCGAAGCGATGCGCGAAGAGCAGGAACGCAACCGCACCGTGGCCGGCATTCCCGGCAGCCTGTCGAACCGCCCGCCAGCAGCGGCCGTGCCGGCACCGGCCGACGCCACAGGCGCCGCGCCAGCCGATGGCGCGCCGAAGCCGTCCGACGATGGCACGGCCCGCAAGAACGCCACCACGCGCCAGTACGCGTATGACCGCAGCATCACGCAGATCAAGCGCAGCCGTGGCCGCCTGGAAAAACTCAGCGTGGCCGTCGTCCTCAACAGCGCCGCCGCACCGAATCCGAAAACCGGCTGGACCCCTGCCGAACTGGGCAATATTGAAAAAATGCTGAGCAGCGGCCTGGGTATCAACGCCCAGCGCGGCGACAGCCTGAGCCTGACGGCGCTGACCTTCCCTGCCAAGCCGCCCGTGGCGCAGTGGTGGGAAGAGCGCGACACCGTCGTCGATTTCAGCAGCTGGCTGCTGTACGCCCTGGGCGCCGTGCTCGGCTACTTCCTGATCCTGCGTCCGCTGCTGCGCCTGCTGACCACGCGCCTGGCGCCACCGGCACTGAAGCAGCTCGATCCTGCCCTGGCACTGGGCGGCAGCAGCGCCGCCGGTGCGAATGGCGCCGCCGCCGGCGCGCCAGCCCTGGGCGTGAATGGCAGCCCGCTGGCGCTCGAAGGCGAGGCCAGCGCTGGCAACATGCCGGTCGTGCCCCTGCTGGAAAACTATGACTTGCCGCCACCAGGCTCGGCGGTCGACGTGATGGTCGATCACCTGAAAGTGCTGGCTGAAAAAGAACCCGAGCGTGTCGCCGAAGTCGTCAAACAATGGATGCAGAAAAATGGCCGAACTCAACAACAATAATCCCTCCGACGGCGCTGAGTACGAAAGCGTCAGCCTGAATCCCGTGGAACAGGCCGCCATCGTGCTGCTGAGCATAGGCGAAGAGCAGGCAGCCAACGTGCTGCGCTGCCTGTCGCGCGAAGAATTGCTGGAAGTCACGCAAGTGATGTCGCGCATGAGCGGCATCAAGGTCGAATCCGTGAAAACGGCCATGCAGACCTTCTTCGACGACTACCGCCAGCAAAGCGGCGTGCACGGCGCCTCGCGCAGCTACCTGAAACGCTCGCTGGACATGGCGCTGGGCAGCGATATCGCCAACAGCGTGCTGAACAACATTTACGGCGACGCCATCCGTCCCAAAATGGCGCGCCTGCAGTGGGCTTCGCCGAAATGGCTGGCCGAATACATCGTCAACGAGCACGTGCAGATGCAAGCTGTGTTCCTGGCCTTTTTGCCGCCAGCGCTGGCAGGCCAGATTCTCGACGCCCTGCCCGTCGAAGGCCGCGACCTGGTTTTGCTGAACCTGGCGCGCTTGGACGAGATCGACCGCGACCTGCTGGTCGAGCTCGACGAACTGGTGGGCCGCTGCCTGGGTACGCTCGACACGCAAAGCACCAGCGTGGAAGGCATCCGCCAGGCCGCCGAGATTCTCAACCGCATGCCGGGCAACCGCGCCGCGCTGGTCGAACTGCTGCGCGCGCACGACCCGGACGTGGTCTCGGAAATCGAACTGAGCATGTACGACTTCCTGATCCTGTCCACGCAGAGCGATGTCACGCTCACGCGCATCCTGGAAGACGTACCGATGGAACAGTGGGCCATCGCCCTGAAGGGTGCGGAACCGTCGATCCGCGACGCCGTGCTGAAAACCATGCCGCGCCGCCAGGCGCAGAGCTTCGAAGACATGATGCGCCGCTCCGGCCCCGTGCCTTTGAGCCGTATCGAACAGACGCGCCAGGAAATCATGGCCACCGTCAAGGGCCTCGCCGATGCGGGCGAGATCGAAGTGCAACTGTTTGCTGAAGCGGTGATCGAATGAAACACTTTCGCTCGTATCGTTTCCCGCCCCTGTCGCAATTCATCGCCGCCGGCCAGCGCGCCTCCAACGAGGACACGGATGGCCAGTGGCAGGCGTCCGTCTCGGAAGGTTTCGAGCAGGGCCAGCGCGACGGCTACGAAGTGGGCCTGGTGCAAGGCCAGCAGGACGGCTACGACACCGGACGCAACGATGGGATGACGCAGGGCCGCGAGGAAGGCCGCAATGAAACCCTGGTGGCACTGGACCGCCTGGCGCGCCCCGTCGACGCGATTTTGCGCGACCTGAAGAAAGTGCGCGCCGATTACCGCGAAGCCCAGCGCAAGGAAGTGGTCGACCTGGTGGCCAAGGTGGCGCGCCAGGTAATCCGCGCCGAACTGGCGCTGCAGCCGGTGCAATTGCTGGCCCTGGTCGACGAGACCCTGGCCTCGATGCCGCCCACGCGCGAAGAAATCGATGTCTTCCTCAATCCGGAAGAACTGAAACGCATCAGCGAACTCGATCCGAAGCGCGCCAAGCGCTGGAACCTGATCGCCGACGCGCGCCTCGACGCAGGCGAATGCCGCATCAAGGCGGGCGACAATGAAGTCGACGCGGGCTGCCATCAGCGCCTGTCGGCCTGCATGGAACAGGTCAGCAGCCACCTGGCGCTGGCCGCTGAACACGCTGACCAGGGCGCGCCTGCATGATCGCCGACACGCTGCGCAGTTTCGAGATCGGCGACATCCCGGTCGCGACACCCACCGGCCGCCTGGTCGGCGCTTCCGGCCTGTTGCTGGAAAGCGCCGGCTGCCGCCTGCACACGGGCCAGCGTTGTCAAATTGAAACTGTGAGCGGCGAGTGGCTCGATGCGCAAGTCGTCGGCTTCCGCGAAAAACTGTCCTACCTGATGCCGTTCAAGAAGGCCACGGGCCTGACCACGGGCGCGCGCGTGCTGCCCCTGCCCGACAAGGCCAGCCTGCAGATCGGCCCCTCGTGGCTGGGCCGCATGGTGAATGGCCTGGGCGAGCCGATCGATGACCTGGGCCGCCTCGGTGGCGAACACATCCTGGAAGTCACGCCGCCGAAGATCAATCCCCTGAAAAAACAACCGGTGGTCGAGCCGCTCGACGTGGGCGTGCGGGCGATCAACAGCATGCTGACCCTGGGCAAGGGCCAGCGCGTGGGCCTCATGGCCGGTTCAGGCGTGGGAAAAAGCGTGCTGCTGGGCCTGATCACGCGCCAGACGGTGGCCGATGTCGTCGTCGTCGGCCTGATCGGCGAACGGGGCCGTGAAGTGCGCGAATTCGTTGAAAAGTCGCTCGGCGCCGAAGGCTTGAAAAAGGCCGTGCTGGTCATCGCGCCAGCCGACGAGTCGCCCTTGATGCGCATCATGGCCACCGAACTGTGCCATTCGATTGCCGCGCATTACCGCGACCAGGGCAAACACGTGCTGCTGCTGGTCGATTCGCTGACGCGCTATGCCATGGCTCTGCGCGAAGTGGCGCTGGCCCTGGGCGAACCGCCGGCCACGCGCGGCTATCCGCCGTCCGTCTTTTCGAACCTGCCGCAACTGGTGGAAAGCGCCGGCAATGGCGCCCACCCGGAAGGCAGCATGAGCGCCATCTACACGGTGCTGGCTGAAGGCGATGACCAGCAGGACCCGGTGGTCGACACGGCGCGCGCAATTCTCGACGGCCACATCGTGCTCACGCGCGAACTGGCCGAGCGGGGCCACTACCCCGCCATCGATATCGCCGCCTCGATCAGCCGCTGCATGGCGCAGGTGATCATGCCGACCCACATGCAGGCGGCGCGCGCACTGAAAGCGTCGATGGCACGCCATGCGCGCGTGCGCGACCTGATCCCGCTGGGCGCCTACGTACCCGGCGCCGACCCGATCACCGACCGCGCCGTCCAGCTGCACGCGCCCATCGAAGCCTTCCTGTGCCAGGGCACCAAGGAAGAGGCGCCGATGGGGCCGTGCATCGAACAACTTGAACAGATCATGGCCTAGGAGCATACGTGAGCGACGCGCATACCATCCGCAACCTGACCACCCTGGTCGGCCTGCGCAGTACCGAAGTGGAACGCCTGCAGAGTGACATGGCGGCGCAGACGGCCGTGCGCGAGCGCTACCAGAAAAACCTGGAACGCCTGACGGGCCTGTACACGGACAGCGGCCCCAGCGGCGCCCTGCCCCTGGCCCTGTCCGTCAACTGCGGCAACTTCAAGCAGGCGGTCATGCAGATGGCCGACCAGCACCGTACCGACCTGCACCTGCACGAGGCCAACATGGCCGTCTCGCAGCGCGCCCTGAATACGGCCTGGGCCAAACGCGAGGTGCTGGACCAGGTGCTGACGCAAAAACAAAAGCATGTTGCAAATGAGCAACAGCGAGTCGATGCCAAGCGGCAAGACGAGCTGGCGACGCAGTTCTGGTTCCGCGGACAGGTAAAATGATGTTTTACAGAAATAATTTCAGAAAAGTGAATATTTGGTCGCCTTGTCATTGGGTATATCCTGCATGCTAATTTTAGGAGTTTGACATGGCCTTTTCCACTTCCGCTTCGAATACCTACGACCCGACGGCGTCGGCCCAGGCATTGACCGACAAATACACGGCCGATCTGCAGGCGCGCATCACCGCCCAGACCAAGGCCGCCACGGCCACTTCGGGTGGATTGGTCAACCTGAAAATGGCCTTGACCTCCTTCAGCTCCAGCTTGATGGGCCTGACCAGTGGCAAGACCATGCTCGTGCAAGGTGCCACCTTCAGCAATACGGCGCTGGGCAGCGCCACGGCGTCGGAATCGGCTGCCGCCGGCACGTATTCGCTATTCGTGGAAAAGGTTGCCACAAACAACCAGGTTTCGCTGGGCGGCCTGAGCAACATGGCCATGCCGGCTGCAGGCAACGGCACGCTGAAAATCAAGCTGGCTAATAATACTGATTTCACGGTGGACTTGAGCCAGGCCAATACGGATGCCGACAGCGCTACCCTGTCAGCCAAGGATATCGCCGCCGCCATCAATGCGGAACCGAAAAATAACTCGCGCGTGACGGCGTCCGTCATCACCATCGGCGGTATCGCCCAGCTGGTGCTGACGTCGAATGTCAGCGGCGAGGAAGGCGCGCTGTCGCTCGATACGGGCGCGATGGCGGCTGGCGCCTTGAAAGATGCGCTCGACACCACGCCCAAGCAGCTGGTGACGGCCCAGGATGCCGTCATCTGGGTCGGTGGCAAGCCTGCAGATGGGGGCGACAATGGCAACCGGGTCAAGCAGTCGTCGAACACCTTCAGCAATATCGATGGTGTGAAGATGACCTTTACCAAGGCGCAGGCGAGCGGCGATGCGCCGATGACCCTGACCGTGGCGCTCGATTCGTCCGCCACGACGACCAATGCGCAAAGCTTTGTTACCGCCTACAACAAGCTCAAGGCCGTGCTCGACGGCTTGACCGACCCGGGCGATCCGGCATCGGCCAAGGCTGCCGGCGTATTTTCTACCGACAGCGGCGTGCGCGTGCTGCGTGACCAGCTGGTGCGCACCTTGCGCGAAACGGCGACGGGCGCTCTGGCCAATTTCGGCATCACCGCTCAGCGCAACGGCACGCTGGCCCTCGATGCCACCAAGCTGACCGCGGCGCTGAAGACGAATCCGGGCGGCCTGGACAAGGCAATCGGCAACAATTCCGCCAGCGCGCCTAGCGGCATTGCCGGCAAGCTCGACAAGTTCATCGCAACCTGGACATCGACCAATGGCCAGCTGTCGCAGCGCGAGACATCGGTGGCCAAGCTGCAAAAGTCGCTCGACGAACGCCAGACCAAGTTCGAGGCCGACTATAAGGCGATGTACAACCGCTACAAGGCGCAGTTCACCCAACTGCAATCCTTGCAGGCACGCATGGCGCAAACGACCGATATGTTCGATGCCCTGTTCGGCAACGACAAGACTAAATAGAGGCCGGCGCCGTCTGCATGACGGCGGCGCCGGCCTTCCAGCCGCACCCAGCTTTTACAGTGAGAAAAAATAATGAATCACGATGCATACAGTAATTACCACGCCGTCAACCTGGATGCGCAGACGTCGCGCGCCACTCCGGTCGAACTGGTCTTGCTGCTCACGGACGGCTTGCTGGAAGAACTGGCGCGCGCGCGCGGACATATCGTCGGCAAGCGCTATGAACAAAAGGCCATCAGCCTCAACAAATGTACGGAAATCATCAACGGTCTGTCGAGCTCGCTCGATTTCGAGAATGGCGGCGAAGTCGTCGCCAATCTGGGCCGTCTGTACGAGTACTGCACAGGCCGCCTGTATTCGGCCGGCATCACCCTCGATCCGACCCTGATCGATGAGGTGGCCACGCTGTTGACGACGATCAAACAAGGCTGGCTCGGCGTCCAGGCCAAGAATGGATAGCACCCCCTTGTCGCTCCAGCTGACCCGCGAAGTGCTGGCGGCCACCGCCAGCCAGAACTGGGACGCGCTGGAATTACTCGACAGAAAACTGGCGCAGCACCTTGCCAGCCTGGGCATATTGAGCGAACGTGAAAAAGCCGCCCTGCTCGCTTTGCGCAAGGCGCATGCGCAGGCATACCAGGCGTGTTCCGACGAAAAACATCGCCTGGGCATGCAGCTGGGCGAGATACATTCGAAACAAGAAGGCTGGGTCGCGTATGCGATTGAAAGTGCCATGTATCAAGATGAGAATCCAGCATGAAAATGAGCTTCAACACAACAACGAGCACCGCGAACACGCCGTCAAGGAGCGCCGATGCGGGAGTTAACGCGTCCGTGAGCAAGGGTGCGCCCGATAGTGGCACGCCGCTCAACATCCTGTTCTCACTGCCCGCGCCAGCGCAGAGAACGGTCGCCAACGATGCCGCCTTGGTGCAAGACCTTGCCGCGGACCTTACGGATGATGCTGTCCCCGCCACCGGCACCGAAGTGCCTGCCGACATCACCCAGGCTACGACAAAGCAGGACGTGGGCCTACCCGCCATGACGCCGCCGCTGATAGCGCCCATGCTCCCCGTCCCGACTCAAGCCGACGCTGCAGCAGCGGCCAAGGGGAACGATGGCATAGCGGCTACGCAGCAAGGCGATGCACAGCAGACCCTTGGCCTGAACAGCCGCCTGCATCCCGATGCCCTTGCTTTCAATGTGCAGACCGCCAGGATGGCGCCAGCACGCGATCTGGGCGAACCGGTGGCGGCAGCCCAGCCAACGTCAGCCTCTTCGGCCGGCAGCAAAAACGCGCTGCCAGCCGCCGGCTTCGATGCGGTGGCGGCCATGACGGCCACGACCGCCGCAGCGGCGCCCGCCGCCACGCGCGATGGCGAGCGCGGCCTTGTTGCTGCCACGCCCGTCAGCCTGGGCCCTGTTGCAGCGGTGAGCAATGGCGCCGCTGCAACGCCTGGCGCCGACACCATCAAACTCAACGGCCCGGCCCAGCAATGGCAGGAACCGCTGCGCGAAGCGCTGGGCGAACGCCTGCAGACACAGATCGGCCGCAACAGCGAACACGCAACGATTCGCCTCGATCCGCCCCTGCTGGGCCGCATTGAAATTTCCATCCGCCACACGGCCGGCGCGCTGCAAGTAAACGTTACGGCGTCGAACTCGGAAGTGTTGCGCCAGTTGCAAGGCATCGGCGAAAACATGCGCAGCGACCTGGCGCAGCGTCAGTACACCGACGTGGCAGTGAGTATCAGCGCCACCCCGCGCAGCCCTGCCGCCCAGGCGTTTGCCGAAGGCGATGCGCGCGGCCAGCGTCAACCGGGCCGCCAGCAGGACGATGCAGAACCGGGCCGCGCCCTGTCCGACGGCACGCTGTCCGGCACTTCTTCCAGCACCACGTACGCCATGCACGAGCGAGAGAACGCCTGATGAATATGAAAATGAAACTGATCGCCGGCTTTATCGCCGTGGCCGTGCTGGCCGCCGGTGCGGCTGGCGGCGCCATGTGGTACCTGGCCAAGCCGGTCGCCGGCCATGCCAACGTTGCCGAAGCAAAAGCCCCGCCACCGCCCGCCACGGGCAAGAAGGCCCGCAAGTTCCTCACGCTGGACAAGGTCATCGTGATGCTGCGCCGCGGGCCCGGCGACACCGAAACGCATTACCTGTCGGCCGACCTGGTGATCGCCACCACCGAGGAAAAGGAAAAGCTGACCAAGGACCACTTGCCGCTGATGCGCTCGATCGCTGTCAGTACCTTGTCGAGCTTTCCCATGGACAAGGCACAGACCATGACGGTGGAGCAATACGCCGAGCAGATCAACAAGGCCTTCAATGTCAGCTATGAACGTGAACAGATGGAAAAACCCTACACCGAAGTCATGGTCGGCAAGCTGATCATTGAATAAGCCAACACGCCAGCCGACCTAGTGGGAGATCCCGTGGCCTATGTAGAGCAATACCAGGAAGCGTATGGCGCCGGCGAATACGCCGCTGCCAGCGCTTGCGCGGCCGTGCTCAGCGTTGCTGAAGAGCAACAACATCTGGTGGCGTACGCCCCTCTGGTGAAGCGCATCGTGCGCCAGCTCAATTCGCAGGTGTCGGGCGCCATCGACCGCGACGACATGGAACAGATCGGCCTGATGGGCTTGCTCGAAGCGCTGCGCCGCTACGGCGTGCCGGACCAGTCTTTCGGCAGCTATGCCAGCCTGCGCATCCGTGGCGCGATCCTCGATGAACTGCGGCGCCAGGACTGGCGCCCGCGCGCCGTGCGCCAGGAAAGCCATCGCCTGCGCGACAGCGTGCGTGCCCTGACCCGGCGCCTGGGGCGCGAGCCGCTGGAAGCGGAAATCATGGCCGCCCTGAAGCTGACGCCGGAAGCCTTCCAGGAATACCAGTTGGCGGAAAACGCCGAGCTAATCGTCAGTTTCGACGAAGTGTTGCAGGAAAGCCTGGGACAGGCCGACAGCGCACCGAGCCCGGAAGAGCAATTGATGGTGCGGCGCAGCCTGGAGCAAGCCCTGCGCGCGCTCGACGAACGCGAGCAACGCGTGATCCAGATGTATTACGAATTCGAACTGAGCTATAAAGAAATTGCCGCCGTGCTGGACCTGAGCGACGCCCGCGTCTGCCAGCTGAACAAGACGGCACTGGGCAAGATGAAAGCCATGCTGCAAGACACATAAAAGTTAAGCAGTAGTTTGGCAACAGTTTCAGCAAGACCCATCAAATTGATGTAGCACAATGACGCAGAAAGGCAGTTGACATGGTAATTATCGGTATCTTAATCGTGATGGGGTGTGTATTCGGAGGCTTCGCCCTGATGGGCGGCACCGTCCACGCGATCTGGCAACCGGTCGAGTTGATCATCATCATCGGCGCCGCCGTCGGCGCCCTGGTGCTGGGCAACCCCAAGCATGTACTCGGTGAAATGCTGCACCAGATGCGCAAGATCGTCACGCACAAGAAGCAAGGTTCGGAATTTCAGCGCCAGTTGCTGCTGCTGATGTATGAACTGCTGCAAACGGCCGCCGGCGGCCTGAAGGCGCTCGACGCCCACGTCGAGGCGCCGCGCGAAAGCGCCCTGTTCCAGCGCTATCCGCTGGTGCTGGAAGAGCCGAAGCTGCTGGCCTTCATCGTCGACAACTTCCGTTTGATGGCGATGGGGAAAATCAACGCGCATGAGCTCGAAGGCGTGCTGGAACAGGAACTCGAAGCCATCCACGACGAGCTGCTGCAACCGTCGAAGTCCCTGCATAAAATCGCCGAAGCGATGCCGGGCTTCGGTATTCTGGCCGCCGTTCTGGGTATCGTGATGGCCATGAATTCCGTGGCCGACGGCGCCGATGCGGCGGAAATTTCGGAAAAAGTGGGTGCCGCCATGGTCGGTACCTTCATCGGCATTTTCTTCTGCTACGGCGTGCTCGATCCGATGTGCAACATGATGAAACAGCTGGTGGGCGAGGAAGGCTCGACCATGGAATGCGTGAAGGTCGTGCTGGTCACGCACGTGGCGGGCAAGCCGCCCCTGCTGGCAATCGATGCGGGCCGCCGCCTGGTGCAGCTGAACATCAAGCCGAGCTTCGCCCAGCTGGAAAGCTGGATCAATGCGCTGGAAGATGGCGGCGCCGAACAAGAGCAGGGCCAAGGCCGGGGAGGCCGCCGTGCTAAAGCCGCATGAGAAACATGAACAGGCCATCATCAAGCGTGCTGGTCGCAAGCATGACGACGATGGCCATGGCGGCGCCTGGAAAGTAGCATTCGCCGACTTTTGCCTGGCCCTGCTGTCGCTCTTCCTCGTGCTGTGGCTGATGGCCGCGCGCGAGCAGCAGGCGATGAAGGAAATCATGATGGACGCGTCCGCAGGCAGCCGCCAGGGCGAAGGCCAGGGCGTCATGCCGGAACAGAAAGGCGGCCCGCGCGGCAGCCTGATCGAGCGTTTCCCCATGCCCCGCAAGGGCACGGGCGACACGCGTACGGAAGGCAAGCAGACGCAGGACGGCAAGGCCGGTACCGCGCCGCAGAACCAGACGAAAGTCAGCTACCAGTCGCCGGAAGATTTGATGGCCCTGTCGCGCGCGCTCGACAAGCTCAGCGACGAAGCGGGACTGAAAAGCAATCTGCAATCGGTGATCACGCCGTACGGCTTGCGCGTCATGCTGCACGATACGGACAAGCAAGGCATGTTCGTGCGCGGCAGCGCCGTGCCGACCGACCGCTTCCGCAAGCTGCTGCGCCAGATGGGCCCTGTCTTCGCCCAGATGGACAACCAGATGCTGATCGTCGGCCACACCGACTCGATGCAGTACGCCAATAACGGCTATGAAGGCTATTCGAACTGGACCCTGTCGGCCAACCGCGCCATGTCGGCACGCGCCCAATTGCTGATCGGCAGCATGAATCCGGAAAGCGTGCTGCAAGTGGTGGGCATGGCCGACCGCGCGCCGCTGGACGTAAAAAACGCCAGCGCCGGCATCAACCGCCGCATCGAACTGTTAATATTGACGCGTGGACAGGCCGACAGCATCGCCGCCATGTTTGGCATGGCAGGGCAAAAGGCACAGGGCGACGAGCTGCAGGTGGGCGAACCGGACTCGGGAACGCTGCAACGCCTGCGCGAAAAACTGGGCCTGCCCGCAAAGAAGGAGCGCGATGAGCATGCAAATTAAGGGCAAGGGACAACGTATGAAAATCTCCTCCGGCAATACTGGCGCTGCCGTACGCAGCAGCGCCGTCGCGCCCGCCGAGGCGATCGCCGAGAACGCGGGCGCCGCCGGCGCCATGGGTGGCTCGTCGGCCGGGGCGGAATTGCAATCGGCCGTGCTGCAACCGGCCATGGCCGCCCTGCGCGCCATGCCCGAGATCGACCACGAGCGCGTGGCCATGCTGCGCGATGCGCTGGCCAAGGGCGAATTGCCATTCGATCCAGCGAAACTGGCCGGCCTGATCCAGCGTTTCCACGGCGGTGAATCGTGACCGCGCCGCGCAAGGGCATCACGCGCCAGGAAGCCGTGCGTCGTGTGCTGCAAGGCATGACTGATGACAGCGTCGGCTACGGCGCCTTGCAAACATTATTGGAAGAGCAATTCCAGGCCACCTTGCACCATCAGAGCGCGCAGTTGACGGCGCTGGCCGACCAGGTCATCGCCGCCGTCGAGCCCCTCGATGCGCGCCGCCGCCAGCGCGTCAGCCTGGTCACTGCCCTGCTGGGCCCGCAAGGTGATATGCCAGAATTGTTTGCGCTGTTGCAAGAAGACGCGCGCGCCACCGCCGAGCGCGACTGGGCCGCGCTGGAGCAGATGGTGCTGGAATGCAAGCGATTGAATAACCGCAACAGTGATTTATTAACAGAGCAGTACAGCATCATGCAGCGCGTGCTGCATGGCGAGGAAGATACGTATGCGCCAGGCTGATTTCCCCACTACCCGCGCCACGGCGGCGACACCATCGACTGCGGCAACGCATGCAGTGCAAAGCAATATCCGCGCCACTGACGCCACCAGCTCCAGCGGCAATTTCAGCGGCGTGTTCCGGCAAGTACAGGGCGAGGTGGCCCGCTTCATCGAACAGGGCGGCGGCAACGCCACCAGCCTGAGCCCGCAAGGACGCGCCTACCTGGAGCAAAGCCAGCCCGTCAATGTGCTGGGAAGCATCAACCAGGGCGGCGAGATCGGCGAAGTGCAGCAGCAGTTCCTCGCCTCGATCAAGCCGTGGACGCAAGAAACGGGCGCGCGCCTGGGCGTGGCGCCGGAAATTGTCGCCGCCCACGCCGCGCTGGAATCGGGCTGGGGCCAGCGTCCGCTGCGCCAGGGCACGGGCGCGGACACAAATAATCTGTTCGGTATCAAGGCCGGCGGCAAATGGCAGGGTGACGTGGCCAGCAATGTCACCACCGAATACGAGGCCGGCAGCGGCACGGCACTGAAGAAAACCGAGCGTTTCCGCAGCTACCCGGACCAGGCCAGCGCCTTCCGCGACTATGCCCAGGTATTGCTCGACAACCCACGCTACCGCGCCGCCCTGAACACGGGTGCCGACGCGGGCGCCTTCGCGCAAGGCCTGGCGCGCGGCGGCTATGCCACCGATCCCCACTACGCCGCCAAGCTGACGCAGCTGGCGACGCGCTTGCAGCGCACGGCCGCCCCAGACTGACCTTCCTTAACGGCCGGCAATATCGGCCGGTTCCACCACGCCCGCATCGACCACCCTGGCACGTATCACCGTGCCGCTGGTGGCGTTGCGCACGCGTATCACCTCCCCCAGCGCGCCCGGGTCCATCGCTACACCGGCCATGCTCACTTCCACCTGCTCCTTGCGCGCCACGATAGTCACCGTACTGCCCCGCTTGATCAGCACGGGCGATGCCAGTTGCCCCTGGCGCAGCACTTCGCCGGCGCGCAAGCTGCGCCGGCTCGACAGGCCGACGACGCCGGGCAAGGAGGCAATACTGTCGGGCACCATCGTCACATCGCGCCGCGCCAGGGTCACGTCGCCCGCCTGCAACGGCGTATTGGCCGTGACGGGGGCGCTGGTGACGGCGACCTGAGCCGTGATGCTGCCGCGTGCCAACATTTCGTAACGCCAATTGTTGCTTCCAGGACACACTGCGACAAAACGCATGCGCTGCGCCGAACGACTGTCCGCCGATTCCAGCGCGACAGGCGCCGCGCAAGCCGGCATGGGACGCGTGCTTTTCACCACGACCACTTGAAACTGCGGTTCCAGCAATCCTGCGGTGGCTGCCTGCTGCGCCAATTGCTCTCGCGCCAACTGTTCCACACGTGAAATTATATTGTCGGCTGGCAATTCTGCGCGACCTGCACTACTATATAGGCTGGTCAGTAAAAAGAGGCCCGGAAGCAGTATGTGACGCCATGGCGCCTTGTTCCACATCATGGAATAGTTCTCAAAGTAAATCATTGCTAACCTTAATCAAAGATACTGAAGCGGCATGACCTTACCATGCGTCAACATGACCAGGCTGGGATTTTACCTTTGCACCACCTATTTTCTGGCCCGAACCGCAAAAAGCACGATCGAATTCAATACAAAGGATGACCATGGGGATTAATTTCAAGGATGCGCTAGGCGTGCACGCTGATGCACTCGCGCTGCGTGCCGACCGTACCCGCGTACTGGCGGCCAATATTGCCAATGAAAATACGCCCGGCTTCCAGGCCATGGACATGGACTTCGGCAGCGCCCTGCAGCAGTTGCAGGACAACGAGGCCGGCCTGCTGTCGACCGATGACGATGCCAGCGCCCTGTACCGCGTACCCTACCACCCCAGCCGCGACGGCAATACCGTCGAAATCGGTGTCGAGCAGGCGGCGTTCTCGCAGAATGCCACCGACTTTCAGACCAGCCTCACTTTCGTCAACATGAAACTGAAGGGTCTGTCCAAGGCCATTTCCGGACAATAAGGATCAGCATGAGCTTCCAGGATATTTCCAAGATCGCCGGTTCGGCGATGGCGGCGCAAACCGTGCGCCTCAATACCATCGCCAGCAACCTGGCCAATGCCGATTCCGTTGCCGGTTCCGAAGGCGAAACCTATCGCGCGCGCAAACCCGTATTTGCGGCCGTGATGGATGGCCCCGGTGCCAGCGGCGCCGGTGGAAGAGTACAGGTGCTCGACGTGGTGCAAAGCGATGAACCGCTGCGCAAGGTGTATGAACCGGGCCACCCGATGGCCAATGCCGATGGCATGGTGTTCTACCCCAACGTCAACCAGGTAGCCGAGATGACCGACATGATGTCGGCTTCGCGCGCCTTTGAAACCAATGTCGAAGTTCTGGGCCGCATCAAGTCGATGCAGCAATCGCTCCTCAAATTAGGTGAAGCATAATCCATGGAAACCAATCTCTTTACAAATAACAACAGCGGCAGCAACAGCAGCAGCAATGCCGTCAAGTCGCAGAGCAATGCCACCCAGGACATGTTCACCAAATTGCTGGTCGCGCAGATCAAGAACCAGGACCCCCTCGCGCCGACCGATCCGAGCCAGTTCGTCAATCAATTGACGCAGCAGGCGCAGACGGAAGCGATGCAAAACCTGTCGGCGCTGACCAGCGCCAATGCCAGCGTGCTGCAATCGATGCAAGTGCTGGCCCTGGGCGCGCAAGTGGGTTCCGAAGTGATGGTCAACAGCGAAACGGTCCAGCTCGACAAGAGCAAGGTCAGCGGCAGCATTGCGCTGGCCGCCAGCACCACCAAGACCACCGTGACGCTGAAAGGGCTGGACGACAAGGAATACAAGATCGAACTGGGCGCCAAATCGCCCGGCACGGTGCCGTTCACCATCGATCCCGTGGCCCTGGGCTTGCCTGCCGGCACCTACAGCATGAAGGTCAGCACCAACGGCGCCGAAAAGCCAACGGTCGACATCGCAGGCAAACTCAACAGCGTGCGCCTGTCGTCCGGCGGCAGCATGATACTGAGCGTGTCGAACCTGGGCGAAGTCAACCCTGGCGCGATCACCGGCTTTAACGGCAAGACGGCCTGATCCGCCCTTCCCTTCGTTTCCTGCACACTAATCTCGTCCTTCACTAAAGGAAGTCAACATGAGTTTCGACATCGCCCTGTCCGGTATCCAGTCCATCAACCAACAGTTGAACAGCACCAGTAACAATATCGCCAATGCCGGCACCTACGGCTTCAAGAGCAGCCGCGCCAACTTTTCGGCCATGTACGCCGGTTCGCGCGCCACGGGCACGGAAATCGGCTCGATCACGCAAAGCATGTCGCTCAATGGCGGCGTGCTGAACACGGGCCGCGCGCTCGACGCGGCCATCGATGGCCGCGGCTATTTCGTTGCGCGCGATGCGCAAAACACCATGAGCTACAGCCGGGTCGGCATCTTCTCGGCCAGTAATGAAGGCAAGCTGATCGACTCGAACGGCCGCCTGGTGCAGGGCTATGCCGCCGTCAAGGGCAGCACCGCCCTGGGCACCATGGGCGACATGATCATTCCGACGGGCCAGATTCCCGCCGTGGCGTCGACCAAGCTGGCGTATGCCGCCAACATGTCATCCGAATGGACCATCAAGACCGTGCCCTTCAACAAGACTAGCGAGCTGAGCTACAACAGCGGCAAGTCCTCGATCGTCTACGATTCGCTGGGCGCCAAGCACTCGCTGGGCCAATACTTCGTCAAGACGGCGGCGGGCGTGGACGTGCATTACACCTTCGATAACGCCGATGTGTTGCCGGTGACGAACATGACCTTCGACACCTCCGGCAAGCTGGTGACGGGCACGTCTGCCACGCCGGTCCTGCCGACGCCGCCTGGTGCGGCACCGATGTCGGTCGCCATCGACTACACGGGCACGACTCAGTTCGCCGGCGAATCGACCACCTCGACCGACCGCGCCGACGGCTATGCCTCGGGCACCTACACGGGCGTGGAACTGGCCGACGACGGCTCCGTCGTGGCGAAATACACGAACGGCCAAAAGCAAAGCATCGGCGTGATCGCTCTGGCCACCTTCCCCGACGAAGGCGCGTTGACGGCCGTCAACGATACCAGCTGGGTCGCCTCGACCACTTCCGGCACCGCCATGTATGACCGTCCGGGCGTCGGCATGGCCGGCAAACTGGTGACGAGCTCGCTGGAACAGTCGAACGTCGACATCACCTCCGAACTGGTGGGCCTGATGACGTCGCAGCGTAACTACCAGGCGAACTCGAAGGTCATCTCGACCGAGAACGCCATGCTGCAATCGCTGATGCAAGCGCTGTAATCCACGATACGCAAAGGTAAAGAGCAATGGATGCGCTGATTTATACCGCCATGAGCGGGGCCGACCGCGCCCTGCGGGCACAGCAGGTACACGCCAACAACCTGGCCAATATCGAGACGGGCGGCTTTCGCGCCAACCTGGAAGTGTCCACTGCCCAGCCGCTGCAAAACGGCTATGGCTACGACGACCGCCACATGACGCAGACGCAGTCGAGCGCCATCGGCACGCGCACGGGCGCCATCAAGGAAACGGGACGCGAACTCGACGTGGCCATCACGGGCCACGGTTTTCTCGCGGTGCAATGGCAAAACGGCGAAGCCTACACGCGCGCCGGCGCCATGGACCTCGATGAAACGGGCGCGCTGACCCTCAACGGCCGGCCGGTGCTGGGCGAAGGCGGTCCCATCACGATTCCCGAGCACACCAGCCTGTCGATCGGCGCCGATGGCACGATTTCCATCCAGGTGCCGGGCACCGCGCAAATGCAGACCGTCGACAAGCTCAAGCTGGTCAACGCCGAAGGGGGCGAGCTGACCAAGAACGAAGCGGGCCTGATTGTGGCGCGCAGCGGCGAAGACTTGCAGGCCGACCCGACGGTGCGCCTGCGCGACCGCCACCTGGAAGGCAGTAACGTCTCGGCCGTCGAGGAAATGGTCGCCACCATGAGCCTGAACCGCAGCTTCGAGATGCAGATGAAAATTTTCAAGGCCAGCGATTCCATGACGGAATCGGGCAACCGCCTGCTGGGCGCTTAAGCCCAACGCCAATCTATTACTAGGAGCAACACATGAATCCAGCAATGTGGATCAGCAAGACCGGCGTGCAGGCACAAGATGCCAAACTGCAAGCCATCGCGAATAACCTGGCCAACGTCAATACGGTGGGCTTCAAGCGCGACCGCGTCGTCTTCGAAGACCTGTTTTACCAGGTCGAGCAGCAGCCGGGCACGCAGCGCGCCGACAACACCCTCTCGCCATCGGGCGTACAACTGGGTAACGGCACGCACATGGTGGGCACGCAAAAGGTGTTTACCACCGGCAGCCTGCAAACGACCAGCCGCGAGTTCGACGTCGCCATCACCGGCAACGGCTTTTTGCAAGTGCTGCGCCCGAACGGCGAAGCGGCCTACACGCGCGCCGGCCAGTTGAGCCTGAATGAAAATGGCGTGATGGTCAACGCCCAGGGCTTGCCCCTGGTGCCGCAGATCACCGTGCCGAACAATGCGACGGCGATCACCATCGGCGAAAACGGCATGGTCACGGCCACCGTGCCGGGCAATGTCACCGGCACCCAGCTGGGCCAGCTGAACCTCTCCAGCTTTATCAACCCGACCGGCTTGCTGGCACTCGGTGAGAACCTGTTCCAGGAAACGGCATCGAGCGGCACGCCGACGGAAGGCCGTCCCGGCGAAGGCGCACTGGGCAAGTTGAAACAGTATGCGCTGGAAGGCTCGAACGTGCAGGTGGTCGAAGAGATGGTCGACATGATCGCTGCCCAGCGCACCTATGAAATGAACACCAAGGTGCTGTCGGCCGCCGATAATATGCTGCAATACCTGGCGCAAGCGGCGCGCTGATGACAGTCGCCATGAAAGCCACGGCAGCCCTGCTGCTGGTATTGATGGCCGGTTGTGCCAGCCAGCCGGCCGCGCCGGTGGCGCCCAGCTTTTCCGACACGCCGCTGCCCGTGGCTCCGCGCAGTGCGGCGCGCGGCGGCGTGGGCGGCGGCGTGTTCAATCCCGATGCTGGCCTCGACCTGATCTCGGACAGTCGCGCCTTCCGCGTGGGCGACGTCGTCACGGTGGCCTTGCAGGAAACCACGCAGGCCAGCAAGAAGGCCGGTACCTCCTTCAACAAGGGCTCGTCCGTCGGCGTGAATGCTGCCAACATCCTCGGCAAGACCTTCCCCAAGACGGGCATCGACCTGTCGGCCGACCGCAACTTCGCCGGCGACTCGACCAGCACGCAGCAAAATGCGCTGTCCGGCGCCATCACCGTGATCGTGCAGGAAGTGTTGCCGAACGGCTTGCTGCGCGTGCAGGGCGAAAAAACCCTGACCCTGAACCAGGGCGAGGAATTCGTGCGCCTGCGCGGCTACCTGCGCGCGGCCGATATCGATTCCAACAACCAGGTTTCGTCCTTGCGCATCGCCAATGCACAGATCGCCTATTCCGGCCAGGGCACCCTGGCCGAAGCCAATACACCAGGCTGGCTGACGCGCTTTTTCGTCGGCCCATGGATGCCGTTTTAAGGTGACCTCATGAAATTTCGTTCCGCCCTGCCCCTGGCAGCCATGCTGGCCCTGCTCTCCGGCCTGTCCCTGCCCGCCAGCGCCGCGCAAGTGCTGCGCAACCTGGTCAGCATCGAGGGCGTGCGCGACAACCCGCTGGTCGGCTACGGCCTCGTCGTTGGCCTGAACGGCAGCGGCGACACCACCCAGGTGAAGTTTTCCAGCCAATCGGTGGTCAACATGCTCAAGCAGTTCGGCGTGAAGATGCCGGACGGTGCCGAAGCGAAAAGCAAGAATGTTGCCACTGTCATGGTCAGCGCCGTATTTCCACCAGGATACCGCCGTGGCCAGGCCATCGACGTCACCGTCTCGTCCCTGGGCGATGCGAAAAGCTTGCGCGGCGGCACCTTGCTGCTGACGCAATTGCGCGCCGCCGACAATGAAACGTATGCGCTGGCGCAAGGCAACGTGGTCGTCGGCGGCTTGAACGCCACCGGCAAGAGCGGCTCGTCCGTCACCGTCAACACGCCCACCTCGGGCCGCATTCCCAATGGCGGCAACATCGAGCGCGAGATTATCAGCGACTTTTCCACCAAGCCTTCCGTCACACTGAACTTGCGCCACCCGCATTTCGAGACGGCCATCAATATCGTCGAAGCCGTCAACCGCCGCTTTGGTGCCGTCGCCACCACGCGCGACGCCACCAGCGTGGACGTGCTGGCGCCGGAAAACCCGACCCAGCGCGTGGCTTTCATGGCCAAGCTGGAAGCATTGACCGTCGATGTGGGCGTCGACACGCCGAAAGTGGTGTTCAATTCGCGCACCGGCACCGTGGTCATCGCCGAAGGCTTGCGCGTGAAGGCGGCCGCCGTCACGCACGGCTCGCTGAAAGTGGTGATTTCCGAAAGTTCCAACGTCAGCCAGCCGGCGCCGTTCGGCCGCGGCCAGACCACCGTCACGCCGCAATCGAAAGTCTCCGTCGACCAGGGCAATGGCAATATGTTCAAATGGCCGGCCGGCGCCAAGCTGCAGGCTATCATCGACGTGGTCAACAGCCTGGGCGCCTCACCTGATGACATCATGGCAATCTTGCAAGCCCTCGACCAGGCTGGGGCCATCGAAGGCGAACTGGTGGTGATTTGATGCTTAATATCAACGACAGCAGCAGCGCCCTGCCCTCGGCGCTCGACGACAAGACTCCCGCGGCGGCCACGCCGGCCGATCCGCGTTACGCGGCCAAGGCCACCGAAGCGGCCGTCAAGTTCGAAGCCTTCTTCATCTCGCACATGCTGCGCCAGATGCGTTCGGGCACGCGCGAGATGGCGGGCGAAGACAGCGTCTTCAAGGACCCCATCAACAGCGACATGCTGGAAATGGCCGACAACCTGGTGGCCGACAAGATGGCCGGCCAGCGCGCCTTCGGCATCGCCGACGCCATCCTGCGACAGCTGTTGCCGGCGGCCAGCGCCCCCGTGGCAGCCAGCAGCGCTGCCAGGACCGACAATATTACAGCGCCGCTTAATAAATCCCTCTGAAGCGTCGCCTGTACAAGGTAACAACGATTCAATGCCTGCCCACCCGCACGCGCCACTCTCACGAAAGAAACTTGCCCAATGAGCATCATCAGCAATGCATTGTCAGGCAGCATCGCCGCCCAGGCCGCACTCAATGCGGCCAGCCAGAACATCGCCAATCTGCAAACGGCGGGCTACACGCGCCAGGGCGTGCTGTTGTCCTCGCTTGGCGCCGGCGTGGGCGTGCGCTCGGCCGGCAATGGCGTGGAAGTGTCGGCCCTGCTGCGCTTTGCCGATGCCTACAAGAGCCAGCAAATGTGGCGCGCCGCGTCCGACCAGGGCGCACGTGCGCAGACCCAGCCTTACCTGACGCAGCTCGAACGCGTGATGGGCGACGATGCCTCGAGCATCAGCAATGGCATCGACGGCTTTTTCGCCGCCCTCAACGCGTCGGCCGTCGACCCGACGTCGACGCCCCTGCGCCAGCAGATCATCACCTCCGCCGACGCCATGTCGCAGCGCTTCAACAGCATCAGCACCGTCATGAGCAACCAGCTGCTGTCGGTGCAGCAGCAACGCACAGCGATCGTGCCGCAGGCCAATACCACCCTGGCCAATATCGCCGCGCTGAACCAGCGCATCAGCACCTCCACCGCTTCCGGCACGAATGTGTCGTCGCTGATGGATGCGCGCGACCAGCTGATCGATGGCCTGGCTTCGCAAATGGGCATCGACGTGCTCGACCAGCCGGACGGCTCGCGCAATGTCGCACTGAAATCGGGCCAGCCGCTGGTCATCGGCAGCTTGGCCGGCACCCTCAGCAGCAACATGACGAACACGGGTGAGCAAACCTTGAGCCTCGATTTCGCCAAGTCGACGTATACCCTCGATCTGGTGGCCATTGGCGGCCAGATGGGTGGGCTGGGCGAATTCGAGAAAAATACCCTGAAACCGCTGCAGCAGTCGCTGCAAGACATGGCCACCCAGTTAACCACCAAGGTCAACGCGCAGCTGGCCCTGGGCAAGACCATGGCCGGCACCGCTGGTGGCCCGCTGCTGACCTACGCGAATGGCAAGCTGGGCATTACTCCTGGCTTCAACGCCAGGGACCTGGCCCTGTCGCTGACGGGCGCCGCCGGCGACAGCGGCAACTTGCAGAAATTGATCGATATCAAGAATCAACCGATCCCCGTCAGCTGGGTGGGTGAGGTCCTGATGAGCGATGCCGATACGCAGCTCGTCGGCAAGCTGGCTATCTACAGCCAGCAAAACCAGGCCCTGCTGAAGACGTCCAATACGGTGCGCGCGCAAGCCATCGACGACTGGAAATCCACCAGCGGCGTGAACAAGGACGAAGAAGCGATGAGCCTGGTGGAATTCCAGAATATGTACCAGGCAAACATGAAAGTCATTTCCGTGGCGAATAGCTTGTTTGATGCCACTTTGCAAATGATGGGTTAAGGAGAAGATCATGCGTGTCGCCAGCAGCCAGTACCAATCGCTGATTAATATTTCTCTTCAGCAAAATCAGGAACGCATCAATTACCTGACCCAGCAGATGTCTTCGGGCTTGCGCATCCAGTTGCCATCGGACGATCCGATCGGCAATGTGCGCATTTCGCGCCTGATGCGCGAGCAAGCCATGATGACCCAGTACAAGGACAATATCGCCACGGTGAAAGTGCGCCTGCTGAAAAACGAAAATTACCTGTCGAGCATGGTTACCGACATGGGCCAGGCGCGCGATCTGCTGGTATGGGCTGCCGACGGCAGCAATGCGCCGGAAGACCTGAATGCGATGACGCAATCGCTGATCGCCATGCGCGACAGCGTACTGTACACGGCCAACCTGAAGGACCAGGAAGGCCGCTACATGTTTTCCGGCACGGATACCGACAAGCCGGCCATCGCGTTCAATTCCGCGGCGAACCCCGGCTTGCGCTACAGCTACATCGGCAATACGGACACGCAGACCGTGGTGGTGGGCAATGGCGTGACGCAAGCGGCCAACGTCGACGTGAAGAACCTGGAAGTCTGGCTGAACAAGATCGACCAGGTCATCGCCAGCCTCAGCACGTCCGGCGTCAGCCCCAGCGACCCGGCCGTGCGCGCCATCGTGAGCGCAGGCCTGGACGGCACCGATGATGGCATGGATTTACTCTCTGGCAAGATTGCCATCTTTGGCGGCGCGCAAAATATCCTCACTACGCTCTCCGGCAACCTGGCCAACGTCTCGCTGTCGAACGACATGGCCTTGTCAGATTTGAAGAAGACCGACATGGGCGCGGCCGCCATCGACCTGAACGGCTACCAAACGGCGCTGCAGGCCACGTACAAGGCGTATGCCAAGGTAGGCACCATTTCCCTGTTTGATCTTCTCTGACCATCATGCAAATCGTTCAGACCTCCTCCTCTTCCGGCGTCAGCGCCAAAGGCGCCGGCACCGCCCGCGTCGTCGATGACGCCGCCGCCGTCAACGGCAGCGCCAGCGCGCACAGCGAGGCGCCGGCGGCGAGGAGTTCGACGGCGAGTCTGAAGCGCGGCCTGAGTAACTGGGATCACCAGTTGCAGGGAGAAATTTCCAACGCGCAGCAAACGCTCGATTACCTGGAACGCAGCAGCAGTCAGTTGCAAGCGCTGAAAGGCGAGCTGGCGGCCAAGCTGGCCGCGCGCCAGGGCCGCGAAGGGCAAGTTGAAGCGCGCGTGCGCCAGTTCAGCAATACCTGGCGCCAGCGCGCCAGCGCCTCGGGCGGCACGCTAGACGCACAACTCAGCTATACCAGCCCGCAGGCGGCACAGCAGAACTTCAGCATCCGCGGCCTGACCATGGCCAGCCTGCAGGAAGGACCGCAGGAAGTGCTGGCGTTTTCCATCGGCGGCGCGAATCAGGCCTTGCGCTCGGTGAATATCGAACCTGGCCTGAGCCAGAACGAAATCGTGTCCCGCTTCGACCGCGCACTCATGCCGTCAGGCATCGGCGTCAAGCTGGGCGAGAATGGCGAGCTGGTATTCAGCACCTCGGAAGCGGCCTGGGCCAACGTGCGCGACAGCCTATCCGTGCGCGGCAGCGGTATCCGCTATCCGACCGGCCAGATGAGCCGCGTGCGCACGGATGCGGAACCGGCCGCCATTGCCCCGGAAGAATGGCATACCGGCGACGTGGAAGCCTTGCGCGCCACCTTGCAGCAAGTGGTGCAGGCGCTGGCGCAGTTGCAGGCGGCGCGCAGTTCCGTCAGCCTGGCCCTGGCGCAAGCGACGGGACGGGTCGCCCGCGCACAACCGGTGCAAGTGAGCGTCAGCATGGATACGCTGGCGGAAAACTTCACGGAAAAGGCCAGCCAGCCCGGCTATGAATCGCTGCTGGCGATCAGCTCGGCGCTCGTCGGCATCAGCCGCGAACGGGTCGTCGCCCTGCTGAGCCTGGAATAAGCCCCCTCCCGCGTGCGCTGCCTTGGCACGCGCAGCAATAAATGGGGCACGCCCCCTAGCTCAGGACGGTGGAAATCCGTAAGATGCTGCTGTCGCTGGCGCTTTGCCCCGTACGCCAGCGCATCCCGTCATCCACTTCCGGAGTTCTCTTGATAAAAACCGCCGCCCGGCTGATCAGTTACGCCCTGCTGGGCAAATCCGACAAGCAGCCCCTCGATATTGCCCGCGTGCGCAAGGTATTGATTTTGCGCAACGACAAAATCGGCGACATGATCGTCACCTCGGCACTGCTGCGCGAACTGAAAAAAAACTATCCACACTGGCAGATCGACGTGGCAGCCAGCAGCGCCAACCGCGACATCATCGCCGATAATCCGCATGTTAGCGACATCCTCATCTGGGACAAGCAGCCGCTGCTGCGTGACTTGCGCACCACCATCGCCGACCTGCGCCGGCGCCGCTACGACGTCATTTTCAACCCCTACAACCGCTTTTCGATTCCCTTGCTGCTGCGCATCAAATGGCTGGGTGCGCGCTATTTGACGGGCTTTGCCATCCCCAAATACGGCACCTCCACAGCCAATCTGGGCATGTTCGATCATACCGTGCCCTGCGACCGCAGCCGCCACATCCTGCACAGCTATTTCGCCACGTTTGACGCCTTTGCCCTGCGCAACATCGACCTGCGCTATGAACTGTTCGGCGTGGATGCGCACGCGGCACAGGTCGATGCCGCCTGCGACACCCTGCTGCGTACCTATGAAGGCTTGTTCTGCCTCAATTTCCAGGGCAGCAATGCGCAACGCACGGTCAGCGTGGCCGACGCCCAGCGCTGCTGCGCCGCCCTGGCGGCCCGCTATCCGCGCCATGCGCTGCTGGTGATCGCCGCACCGGGCACCGAGGCGCGCGCTGCCGAAATCGTCGACGGCGCCGGCCATGCCAACGTGATGGCCGCGCCACCCACCAGCCACATCCTGGCGCTGGCGGCCCTGATCCGCCGCTGCGAACTGGTACTGTCGCCCGACACCTCGGTGATCCACATCGCCTCGGCGTATGACAAGAAAATCGTCGGCTACTACATCCGCACCGATAACTACCGCTGGTTTTATCCGGCCAGCCGCCATTACCGCGTCATCCTGGCGCCGGGGCTGACCCTGGCCAAGGTCGGCGCCGCCGAGACCCTGGCTGCCGTGGAACAGCTGATGGAAGGCGTCGGGCAGGCGCAGGCGACCGTTCAGGCAGCCGGCTGAGCCACCAACAGGCGATCCATCTGCCCTGCCGGCAACGCACGGGAAAAGAAATACCCCTGCGCATAATCGCAGCCGGCAGCGCGCAGCAGATCGCGCTGCGACGCCGTCTCCACGCCTTCGGCCACGACTTTCAGGCCCAGCCGCTGCGCCAGCGCGATGAGCGCCTCGCACAGGCCCAACCCGGCATCATCGCGTCCCAGTTCGCCCACCAGCGAACGGTCGATCTTGAGAAAGTCGATATCGGCCATTTTCAGGCACGCGAGCGACACCTGGCCGCGGCCAAAATCGCCGAGCGCCAGCGCCAGGCCCATGGCGCGGAACTGGCGCAGGCGGTCGACCACCTGGCGCGCCTCGTCGAGCAGCACCGCTTCTGTTGTTTCGATGACGATGGCGCCCGGCGCCAGGCCCGCCCGCGCCAGGGCGTTGCCCCAGTCCTGGTACAGCGCGGCGTCGCAGCGAAATTCCACGGCCGACTTGTTGATAGATATCTGAAACGCGGCGCCATGCTCGTCTTGCCACTGCCGCGCCTGGCGCACGACCTGGCGAAACACCCACTCGCCGATATCGATGATCAAGCCGTTCGCCTCGGCAAAGGCGATGAAATCGGCGGGCAGCAACAAGCCGCGCAACGGATGGCGCCAGCGCAGCAGCGCCTCGGCCCGCTCGATGCTGCCATCGCACAAGCGGATGATGGGCTGGTAATGCACTTCGAACTGGTCCTGCGCCAGTGCCAGACGCATCTCGCGCACCGTGTTGCGGCGCACTTCGGCCGCCTGCTGCAAGGCCGGCGTGAAATAGCTGTAGCCGTTGCGCCCCGCACTCTTGGCCGCATACATGGCCTGGTCGGCATGCCGCAGCAAGGTATCCGGCGCCTCGGCATCGGCCGGATATAGCGCCACGCCCACGCTGGCCGACACTTGCGCCGTGTCGCCGTCGAGCATGAAAGGCAGGGCCAGCGCCGCCGTCAGTTCCTGCAGCACGCGCTCGATGCCGCCCAGCTGCCCCACGCCGGCCAGGATGACGGTGAACTCGTCGCCGCCCAGGCGCGCTACCGTATCGGTGGCGCGCACGCGTTCGCTGATGCGCCGCGCCGCCTGGCGCAGCAGCATGTCGCCCTTCTCGTGGCCCAGGCGGTCATTCACCTGCTTGAAATGGTCGAGGTCGATGAACAGCAGGGCCAGGCAACCGCCTTCGCGCCTGGCGTGGTGCGCCTCGTGCTGCAACCGGTCGAGAAACATGTGGCGGTTCGGCAAGCCCGTCAGCTGATCGAAATTGGCTTGCCGCCAGATGCGCTCGGACGCTGCGCGCTGCGCCGTGATGTCGCTCGCCAGCGCCAGCGCACCCAGGTAGGTGCCGCCGGAGTCGAAGATGGGATTGGTGGCCAGCGTGGCCCACAGGGTGCTGCCGTCACGCCGCAGGAACTTGAATTCGTGGCGTTCGGCAATGTCCTCCTGGCGCCGCGCAATGTTACGCTCCAGAATAGCGCGTCCCTCGTCATCCATGAAGGCCGCCAGCGGCTGGCCCAGCATATCCTCGATCTGGCAGCCCAGCATCTGCGCCATCTTCGGATTGACAAAGCTGGTCAGCGCCTGCGCATCGATTTCCCAGATTCCCTCTTCGGCGCTGTGCACGATGCGCCGGAAGCGTTCTTCGCTGCGTTCAAGCGCCGCCAGCTTGCCCTCGGCCTGCTCCAGCACCAGACGCAGCGCCTGGCCGTTCGGGTCGGCGCTGCCCAGCAGGCTGACGGGCAAGCCGGCCTCGCGCGCGCCGGGACGGGACCGCAACTGCACCTGCAACTGGATGCGCTCGGGCTCGCTGCTATTGAGCACGCGCTGCACGAACTGCTCGTAATCGTGACCGAACGCCTCGTGGACATAGGAACGGAACAGCACGTGGCCGGGCCGTTCCCGCGGCAGGCCGAACAGCTCGGCCGCCACCAGGTTGACTTGCAGGATCACGCCATCGAGGCCCAGCACGAAATAGGCGACGGGCGCCAGCAGGTATAAATCGTTGAAATAGGCTTGCTCGCGTTCAGCCTTCACCCGTTCCGGGCTAAAGACGCCATCGTCAAGCAGGGGCGCGGCATGCTGCGGCATGCCGTCGTGGCAGCGCGGAGAGGAATCCGGAGCAGGTACCGCTTGCGGTGGTGTATCCATGGCTGTCCTTGGCACTGCCGCCCTGGCAACCAGGTGGGTGCAATACCGAGACTAGCATGCGCGATGCACGGTGTCGAGCAATGCATGCCGGTATACCACTTTCACCACAAGCGCGGCTCCCGCCGCGCCGCCGGCAGCGCAGCGGCGCGCGAGCGGCCACGCGTGAGCGCATGCCAGCCGGCGCGCAAGGCAAGCAGGCAGGTGTCGGCGAACATGGCGGCGCCACCGTTGAGGCGCCGGCGCAATACGTGTGCCGCCATCCGGTAGCGGCCGGAACCATACAGCTGCTTGACCAGCCTGCGCACGGCGGATGCATGCATCATGGCATCGTCGCACAGGAGCAGGTAGTCGCGCAACGCCACGTCGTCCAGCACCCGGCCAAAGTTGAAAAAACCATGGAAGCCGAACGTGGGACCGGTGGGCGCAACGCATTCGAAGGCAAAGCTGGAGGCCAGGCTGGCATCGGCAAAGCGCACGCCAAAATCCGCGCGCAACTGCTCGCCATGCAACTCACAGATCGCATAGTCCTCGGGATGGGCTTGCGTGATGGCCAGCTGTGGCAAGACCTCGTACAGGCGCCGCGATCGCAGCGAAAAGCCGCCATTGCCGACGGCCACCGGGCGATGCGACCACGGTGCGCCTATGTAATCACAGCCCAGGAAAGCGCTCTGCCATTGACGCGCATCCACGATGAAACTGTCCCACTGCATGATGAGCACATGCGTGCCGCTGAAATGGGCGCCCAGCTCATGCACCATGAATGTCGAATACGCCTCCACGCTCTCGATGGGGGCAATCAGCACCTGGCGTATATGCGGGAGCAAGTCATGCAGGCGAGAAGTGAACAGCAGGCATTCCTTGAAATCGGCGGCGGCCAGGCAGCGCTCGATGGCAAAACTGGCCAGCTCGGGATAACGCGTTTCCACGCACACCAGGCTGATGTTGCGGAGGTCCAGCTTGTCATTATGCATCGCAGGCTTTTCATCGGAGTGTACGGCGGAAGGCATGCCAGGCGCGGGCATGGCATATTTTGCAACGCCCGCATCATACAGCGCAAATCAGGGCCGGACAAGGGGCACGGCCCCACCGCCGTGCGAACGGCTCAGCGGCCCATGCTGCGCCGGCGCAAGCCGAAATCATGGCCCACCACCAGCAGGGTGCTGGCCACCAGGCTGGACAGACCCACGATCAGCTGAATCAGTTTATCGTCAGGCAAGATCCACAGCGACGAGTCCGGCGCCTCACAGCCCGTCGCCGCACTGATGAGGGGCGAGACCCAGGCCGCGTCCGGCGTCACGTCCAGCACGACGGCGCCGTCGGCGCTGGTCTGCATATAAATGTCCCCCCCTTCGGCCAGGGCAAAACAGATGCCCACGCCCGTTTCCGTGGCGCGGATATTGTCCTGCATGCTGCGGTTATGCTCCTCGATCCACACTTCCACATCGTACGGCGTTTCCAGGTGTTCCCATGGACAGGGGCGAAAACGGGGACGTTCGTCCGGGCTGGCGGGGGTGTCGGGGATGTTGCTGTCTGCTGCGCCTTGCATGCTCGTTGACCTCTTCTGCGGTGATGCGGCGGGACAGGTTGCCCGCCAGCCGCCATTATCCACCGTTCACGGCCAGCCTGGTATTGTTGACGCAAATTCATCATAAAAACTGATAGCTATCAACTTTTAATATCAGAACGTCTGACTTAAAATAGCCGCCACTTCTTCTTTACAGGCTTTACATGCAAGGCATCAAACGCAAAATCGTCTACGTCACCGCCTTTGAAATCATCGGCATGGCCATTTCCACGGCCTGGCTGACCTTGCTTTCGGGCGAATCGCCCACCAGCACGGGCCCGCTGGCGATCATGATCACCACCATCGCCGTGATCTGGAACCTGCTCTACAACACGGTCTTCGAGTACTGGGAAATCCGCCAAGTGTCGCGCACGCGCACCGTCTGGCGCCGCGTCCTGCATGCGATCGGCTTCCAGATCACCCTGGTGATCTACCTGATCCCGCTGATCGCCTGGTGGCTCAACATCAGCCTGTGGCAAGCCTTCGTACTGGACTTCGCCCTGATGCTGATCATCCCGTGCTACAGCTTCATCTTCAACTATTTCTTCGATGGCCTGTTCGGCGTGCCCCTGTCGGCGCAGCAGCCGAAGGAAGAGCCGTCCGACGTTCAGGCAGCTTCGCTGAGCAACTGAAGAAAGGACCGTGCCGCCATGCCCAGCGGCCGGTCCTTCATCCACACCAGATGGATGGGCACGACCAGACCATTGCCCGTATTCTTGAATGCCACGCGGCGCACCCGCCCCGCCGCCAGCGAGTGGGCGATGGCCGAGGCGGCAAAGTTGCCCCAGCCCAATCCTGCCTCCACCATCGCCAGTGCCATCGGCAAACTGTCCGTGCGCCAGTAGGACAATCCCACCACGGGGCGTGCATCGGCCAGGTCGAGTTCGCGGCTGGCGACGATGATCTGGCGCAAATTCACCAATTCCTCGATATACAGGGGCTGGCCCGCCGCGCTGGGCGGATGTTGGGTGGAAATAATCGCCAGCAAGGCATCGCTGCCCACCAGTTGGAACTGTTCCTCGTGATTGATGCGTCCGCCGGCAAAAGCCATGCAGGCGCTGATGCGGCCCCGGTGCAACATGTCGAGCACATCGTCCTGCGGCGCCGTCAGCACCTCGATGTCGAGCAGCGGATGGCGCTGCGACAGCGCGCGCACGGCGGCCAGGAAAGGAGCATGGTCGAGCTCGGCCGCGATGCCCAGCGAAATGCGGCTTTCCAGTCCCTGCGACAATTCCTGCACGTGCAGGTGCAACTGCTTCAACTGCTCGGCGATCAGGCGCGCGTGGGGAATCAGCGCCATCGCGGCGGGCGTGGGCACAGCTTCGCGCGCGCCGCGGTCGAACAGGGAGATGCCCAGTTCCGCCTCGATGTTGGCAATCGCCATGCTGACGGCGGACGGCGCCCGCCGCAAAGCGCGCGCGGCGGCCGAGAACGAGCCGCCGTCGACGACGGCCAGGAACAGTTCGATGTTATGGCTGGAAAGTTTCATGGAGTGGAAAAGGGTGGCACTTTTTGACGCGCCGACGGTTAAATCGGCAATGACCGAAGCCAACTTGCCTCATCCACTGCCCTACCGCTGCGGCGGCTATATAGCGCTTGCCTGGCGCGGGTGTTTACCCTTTCCAGGTGCGCTGCAAGCCCGTATCCGCATGGATCCAGCCGCCACGGGGGCCGGAACGGTAATAAAAGCCCACGCCGCCCTGCTTGAAGCTGCGCACCAGCGAACCGAGCACTTCCGCGTTCAAGTTGGCCACGCGGATGTCGGCGGCGCGGCCCGAGATGTGCAGCGACTGGCGCGCGGCCGGCACGCCCGCTTCGCGCAGGCGGCTGTTCGATTCGGCCGTGCGGTAGCCCGACAAAATCTCCAGCGGCTGCTCGATGCCGTAGCGGGCCACGAATGCTTGCGTGCCCCACAGGGTCTCCAGCAGTTTCGGGTCGATGGGCGCCGTCTTCTTGCCGTTCACGTCGCGCAGCAAGTGGCACAGTTCCTGGTAGGCCGAATCGATGACTTCGCCATCTTTCCAGTACAGCAGCCTGGCCTTTTCATTGCTGGCCGGGCGCACCACTTCCAGGGTGCGCGGCTTGAGCCAGAATTCCAGGTCCAGCGCCTGCGCGTCGAAGATGTCGGGGGGCGGTTCCATCTCGGTGATGGCCAGGCGCGACTGCGAAGTGATCGAGCGGTCGACGCTGGCCAGTTGCGTCGGCTGGGGCGGCACGCCCGTGCGGGGCGCGCGCGGCTTGGCGCTGGCCGAAGCCGAGGCGGGAGCGGCCGTGCGCGAGGCGCAGCCGATGAGCGGGGTGGCTACCAGGCCCAACGCGGCCAGGCCCATACCGTGGTGTAGAAAATTTCTGCGCGATGCCATAGTCAGTCCAATTTAACGATGGGAATACTATAGCGTATTGTGCTGCGAAGAAAAACCCTCAATGCCTATCGTGCCACCCTCATTTCCATGCATTTTGCTTCAGGCGGCAGCCACGACGGAGACGGCGGCCCCCTTCGCCTGCGCCAGCGCCGTCAAGGGCTTGTCCAGCAGATAGCCCTGGGCCACGATGGGCAGGCCCGTGAGGGCGGCGACGCGCTGCAGCGCGGCCAGTGCGGCCGGCGTGTCGAGGCGCTTGAAGATGACGCGAATTTTCGCCGCATGGCACAGGGTGACGAAGCTGGCGACGGCCTGCTCGTCGCTGAGGTTGCCCGCGTCGAGCTTGAAGGCATGCGGGTGCAAGCGCTCCAGCATGCCCGTTGCCTCCTGCACGCTGGCCACGTTGATGGCCAGGCGGAAACCGTTGCGCCGGTAATTGTCGGCCACATAATTGAGCAGCCAGCCCTGATTCGGCGTCACCGTCGGCAATTGCAGCACGATGCGCTCGATGGGCAAGCCCAGCGCGTCGAGGATGCGCTGGAAAGCGTGGCCGTGATTGCTGCTGACGGCGCTCAGCAAGCGGTCATGCACATTCAGGTACAGGTCGGACTGCTCCGCTTCGCTCTGGCGGAAAAAATTGATTGCATGCAACATGCGGCACAGCCGGTCCAGTTCCACCGATTCATCGTCGCTGGCCGCATGGTCGAGCAGGCGCCACAGCGACAAGCCCTCGTCCGCCTTCGACACGCTGCGCGCCAGCCCTTCGAACGCCACCAGCTTGCCGCTGCCCACTTCGCGCAGCGGCTGGAAGGCGCTGGTCATGGTGCAATTGAAAAAGCGCCCCAGCGCCCTGCCCTCCCCGTCGAGCCAGACACTGGTGCCGGCCTGGGTTTGATGCGACAAACGGGCCAGGTAGTTTTTGAGGACGGGAAATGGCATACGTGCTCCTTCATCGGGCTGCGCCAGCTGCCCTCATGGGGAAGACGGCGCCAAAGTGTGCAGAGTAAGGCAGCGTCAAGCAAAGGAGAACGAATGGTTTCGCCATTTGATATGCGGCCAGCGAATAAGAACACCGCAATGGACAGCGCATAACGATACTCGAAAACATTCCTTCCCGCCCCAGACGCCGACCTTTACTGTGGGCGTGTACCGATACCATCAGGAAGGGCCGCCATGTGCCAGTTACTCGCAATGAACAGCAGCAAGCCGGCCGCGCTGGGATTTTCCTTTGCCGGTTTTTCCGAACGGGGTGGCCGCACGGACGAGCACCGCGATGGCTGGGGCATCGCCTATCATTCCAGTAGCGGCTGCACCTTGCTGACGGACCACCTGGCCGCCATCGATTCGCCGCTGGCCGCTACCGTGCAGCAGCATCCCGTGAAGGCGAAAAACATCGTCGCGCACATCCGCAAGGCCACGCAGGGCCGCATCGCGCCGGAAAACACCCACCCGTTCGTCCGCGAACTGTGGGGCAAGAGCTGGTCCTTCGCCCACAATGGCGACTTGAAAACGTGGCGCGCGCCTGCCAATGCGTATTACCATGCCAGTGGCGACACGGACAGCGAACAGGCTTTCTGCCACCTGCTGGCCCGCTTGCGCACGCAGTTCCCCCTGGGCGTACCCACGCGCGCCGCGCTGCGCGCCGCCATCGCCGAGGTCGCCACGGAGATCGCCGCGCACGGCAGCTTCAATTTCATCCTCTCGGACGGCGAACTGCTGTTTGCCCACTGTTCCACGCATTTGCACTATGTGATACGCGAATACCCATTTTCCGTGGCGCAACTGATCGACTGCGAGCGCAGCATCGACTTTCGCCAGCATAACCACCTGGACGACCGCATCGCCGTCATCGCCACGCATCCCCTGACGCAAAACGAGCACTGGCTCGCATTCGCGCCCGGCGAACTGAAACTGTTTTCCGGCGGCACCTTGCTGCAAGTGAACGATCGCGCGCCGCAAGGCGTGTATATCCAGATCAGTTACTGAAGGGAAATAGTCAAAGGGAGGAAAAAGCCCGCCGCCGGATGGGCGGGCTGAGTGCAGGATAGCCGTCAGGCCGAATTGCAGTTGCAAAAGCGCTTGCGCTTGGGGGCGCCGCTAGCGATACCTGCGGGGTCAATCTGTTTCCAGCAAAAAATCGTTTCTACGCCATACGGCGAACGCACATTGCCCGCCTCGACATACCCCTGCTTGACGAAAAAGGCCTGGCTGCTGGCCGTGCTGTGCAGTTGCAGGGCCTTGATGCCCCACTCGCGCGCCTGCGCTTCCAGCTGTTCCACCAGCGCCTTGCCGGCACCCTGGCCTTGCGCCTCGGGCAGTAAATAGCACAGGGCCAGCTTGCCGGCGCGCGTCAGCAAGCCGACGCCGACGACGGCACCATGCTCGACTGCGACCAGCGAAAAATTGGTAGGCGACGCAAACCAGCACGCCACCATCTGCGGTGTTTTATTGCCCAGCCAGGCTTCCAGGATGGCCGGATCGTCCCGATGATCGAGGCTGCAGCATTCGACGATGGAGCGTCGTAATACGTTGCACGCCTCGAAAGCGTCGGTCGATGTTGCAATACGAATTTCAAGACTCATGTACGCTCACAAAATATTCCAGTTGCCGATGCAGACGGTTTTACCCCTGTATCGCGCCATTCGACTATACACCAAGCGGCGCGATCGGGTTTTTCGCACCACGCCACGGGACGAATTTTCCTATGACGGAACCCTTGCAGGCTAAGCCTTGACTGTCGTCTTGCCCACGAATCATTTCAAAAATCGATATCTGTTTTTCAGTGCAAACGGGAATCGGATCTAAGCATATTACGAAAAATTCGTTTCTTTTCCGGCCGGAATTTTAGACTATGTCTATCTATTCTCACAACAAGAGTTCAACATGCCCCATTCCAACGCCGTATCGACTAGCGCAGCGACGCTCACCCAACGCTCGCGCCGCTGGTTCCTGGCCAGCGCCCTGGCCGCTTCCGCTGCAGCCATGAGCCTGCCGATGACCGCCAGCGCCGCCGAACCCGTGGTCTTGCTGAATGCCTCGTACGATGTGATGCGCGAACTGTTCAAGGATGTGAATCCCGCTTTTATTGCTGATTGGAAAGCCAAAACGGGCGAAACCATCACCATCAAGCAATCGCACGGCGGTTCCAGCAAGCAGGCGCGCTCCGTCGCCGATGGCCTGGAAGCGTCCGTCGTGACCATGAATCAGGCGAATGACATCGACATTCTCGTCGACCGCGGCCTGGTAGTGGCCGACTGGGCCAAGAAATTCCCGAACAATGCGGCGCCGTTCTATTCCACCATGGTGTATCTGGTGCGCAAAGGCAACCCGAAACACATCAAGGATTGGGACGATCTGGCCAAGCCCGGCATCAAGGTCATCGTACCGAACCCGAAAACCTCGGGCAATGGCCGTTACACGTATCTGGCAGCGTGGGGCTATGCCGTGAAAAAAGGCGGCAGCGAAGCGCAGGCGTGCGAGCTGGTGACCAAGCTGTTCAAGAACGTTCCCGTGCTGGACGGCGGCGGCCGCGGCGCCACCACCACCTTCACGCAACGTGAAATCGGCGACGTGCTGGTGACGTTTGAAAATGAAGTGCAACTGGTGCGCGCCGAATTCGGCGACAACTTCGAAGTGGTGTATCCAAGCATCTCCATCCTGGCCGAGTCGCCGGTGGCCGTCGTCGACAAGGTCGTCGACCGCCGCGGCGTCCGCAAGGAAGCTACGGCCTACCTGCAATACCTGTACTCGGAACCGGGCCAGGAACTGGTCGCCAAGCACTACCTGCGTCCCCGTTCGGCTGCGGTAGCGAAGAAATACGCGGCCAGCTTCAAGCCGATCACCCTGTTCACGATCGACGATGTGTTTGGCGGCTGGAAACAGGCGCAAAAGAAACACTTTGATGATGGTGGCGAGTTCGACAAGATTTACCAGAAGTAATCTCCGCCGTATCAGCAAAAAACCGGGACATGTCCCTAATGCCGTTCAGTTAAGACTGGACGGCATTTTTATTCTGGGGCTTGTAAACGCCCGGACCAGCTGTTAACCTGTATGGCTATGCTCGATGACACTCTCCATTTCCTGGCAAATTACCTCGAGGCACCTGACTGGCGCCGACTAGGGGAACATTT
>NZ_JBNYXM010000038.1:0-44891 GCF_051380665.1 Janthinobacterium lyxosi | reverse complement strand
ACAATATCCCGCAGCGCGCCTTACACCACCAGACACCCATCCAGGCGCTCAAAGAGTGGCAGGCAAAGAAGCCGGATTTATTTGTTAAACGCGTTTATAACCAAGCGGGTCTTGACATTTAGACAACGTTACGCGGAAAACCATCTGCAAGTGGTAGGGGCGCGACAGCGCCGAAGACCGCTCTTATCGCCCCGAGACCTTGTGCACCACGCTCACGCCAGCGTAGGAGGCCATCGTCGTCGAGTCGCGCACGTCGCTATTGTTGCCCACCGACGATCTGCTGGCCATCACGCGTGAGTTCATCAATCCGGTTGTCTCCTGCCGGTATGGGACGCTGCCTGCGCCGTCATGGAGTCTCGCAACTGAGCGACCTGGTGGCCCAGGAAAGTGACGCGCCGGCGAAGAAGAGGGCCTTCAAGGACTACGAGCCAGGTTTCATCCACATTGATATCAAGTACCTATCGCAGATGTCAGACGAGTCGTCGCGGCGCTAACTGTTCGTGGCCATTGAGCGCGCCACACGCTGGGTCTTCATGGAAATCTATGACGACCAGTCCGACAGCAGCAGCACCGACTTTCTCATCAATGTAAAGAATGCCTGTCCGGTCACCATCGTCAAACTGTTGGCCGACAACGGCAGCCAATTCATCGACCGCGACACCAGCAGGAAGAAGGGGGCCGAGGGCAAGCAGATCCCTTCTGGCCACCACGTCGTTGATTGCCCCTGCAAGTAGCTGGACATCGAACATCGCTTCATCCCGCCACGCCATCCGCAAACAAACGGCATGCTGGAGCGCTTCAACGGACGCATCAGTGAGGTCATCTACCAAACCAGATTCGCATACGCCATCGAACTCGAATCAACGCTGCGCGGCTATCTGAAAATCTACAACAACAGCATTCCGCAGCGCGCGTTAAACCATATGACACCGATTCAGGCACTCAAGGAATGGCAGAAAAAGAAACCTGAATCGTTCGTTAAGCGCGTGTATAACCAGGCGGGTCTTGATGCCTAGGTTCATGCCTACTCCTGCTTCAAAAGCAAACAATACTTCCCTTTTGTTTACAATACCCTGCTGCAACTATCTATTTATAAAGGATTTTTAATACCCTGGCCCTGACAGAACAGCATAGAGCCGTGTTTTTTTTGGCAGTGCGCGTTATACTTTTTTCTCATGGCAATGCGGGCATGACACCTCATACACGTATTCCGGCGCCAACTGCTGGCGCGGCGTGACGACGGCGCGGCAGACGAAACATTGTACGGTTTCCGTCGGTTCCAGTTTCGGATTCAGCGCCGTGCGGTAGTCGAACACGAAGCAGTCGCCCGTATAGTGCTCGCCGCCCACTTCCTCGAAATATTTCAGGATGCCGCCGTCGAGCTGGTACACGCTGTCATAGCCGATTTCCTTCATGTGGATGGCAGCCTTTTCGCAGCGGATGCCGCCCGTGCAGAAGGTGACGACCGTCTTGCCTTCCAGTTCTTCCTTGTGCGCGGCGGCGACGGCCGGGAATTCTGTAAACTTGTCGATACGGTAATCAAGCGTGTTGTTGAACGTGCCTACGTCCACTTCAAAGGCATTGCGCGTTTCCATCATGACCACGGGTTTGCCAGCGTCGTCCACGCCGGCGTCGAGCCAGCGCCTGAGCGTATGCGCGTCGACGGACGGCGCGCGACCGAGTTCCGGCTTGATCAGCGGCATGCGCATGGTGATGATTTCTTTTTTCAGCTTGACCAGCATGCGCTTGTGTGATTGCTCATTCGACAAGCTTTCCTTCCATTCCAGATCGGCCAGGCGCTCATCGCTGCGGACCCAGGCGAGGAAGCTGTCGATATGCTCGCGCGTACCGGACAGGAACATGTTGATGCCTTCCGGCGTCAGCAGGATCGTACCTTTCAGGCCCAGTGTCTGGCATTGCTCCTGATACAAGGGACGCATGACTTCCGTATCGTCTAACGTAATGAATTTGTACGCGGCGATATTGACAAACGTGGCGGCCAGCGGGCAGACGGTGGCGGAAACGGCGGGTGTTGCTGGGGTGATGGCTTGCATGATGGCGATCGGCTTAGACTGAACAGCCGATATTATAAGCCCGACAGGCCAGCCAGGATACCCGGTCCTTACCCGCGACGCGGTAGAATAGACCCCATTGAATTTTGCACGAAACGGTACACAGGATGGAAATGGTAATGCAAGAGGCCGGCGCTCCGGCAGGTTCACAGCAAGCGATGCAGCCCGGTCCTGCCTTCGTCCACTTGCGCGTGCACTCGGAGTACTCGATCGTCGATGGCCTGGTGCGCATCGACGATGTGGTCAAGGCGGCGGCGAAGGACAAGCAGGTGGCGCTGGCCGTCACCGACTTGTCGAACCTGTTTGGCATGGTCAAGTTCTACAAGGAAGCGCGCGGCAAGGGCATCAAGCCCATCGTCGGTGTCGACGTGTGGATCACGAATGACGACAACCGCGAAAAGCCGTCGCGTTTGCTGTTGCTGGCGAAGAACCGCATGGGCTATCTGCAACTGTGCGAACTGCTGTCGATGGCCTGGCTGACCAACCAGTACAAGGGGCGTGCCGAGCTGCGCATTGAGTGGCTGCAGGCGCTGGCGACGAATACCTATGATCTGTACCCGGGCGAAAACGCGGCGAATGGCTTGATTGCCCTGTCGGGCGCGCATTTCGGCGATGTCGGCATCGCTATCGAGAATGGCAACCTGGCCCTGGCCGAGCGCAACGCCCAGCGCTGGGCCGAGATTTTCCCCGGGCATTTTTATGTTGAGATCCAGCGCGGCGGCCAGGCCAACCAGGAAGCGCAGGTGCGCCATGCGGTGGCCCTGGCGGCCAAGCTGGGTTTGCCTGTTGTTGCCACGCATCCCGTGCAATTCATTTCCCCCGAGGAATTTATTGCCCACGAAGCCCGCACCTGTATCGCCGAAGGCGAAATGCTGGCCAACGCCAAGCGGGTGAAACGCTTTAATGACAGTCAGCGCTTCCTGTCGCAGGCGGACATGGCGGAACTGTTCGCCGACTTGCCGGCCGCGCTGGCCAATTCCGTGGAAATCGCCAAGCGCTGTAACTTGACGTTAACCCTGGGCAAGCCGCAACTGCCGAACTTTCCCACGCCGCCCGGCATGACGATCGACCAGTTCCTCGTTGCCGAATCGCAGGCCGGCCTGGAAAAACGCCTGATCCAGCTGTATCCGGACCCGGAACGGCGCGAAAAGGAGCGTCCGCGCTACGAGTCGCGCCTGAAGTTCGAGACGGACACGATTTGCAATATGAAATTCCCCGGCTACTTCCTCATCGTGGCCGAGTTTATCCAGTGGGCCAAGGAAAACGGCGTGCCCGTCGGCCCGGGCCGCGGTTCGGGAGCCGGTTCGCTGGTGGCGTATTCGCTGCTGATCACCGATCTTGACCCACTGCAATACAACCTGCTGTTCGAGCGCTTCCTGAATCCTGAACGCGTCTCGATGCCCGACTTCGATATCGACTTTTGCCAGGAAGGACGCGACCGGGTCATCCAGCACGTCAAGGATTTGTATGGCAAGGAGGCGGTCTCGCAGATCGCCACCTTCGGTACCATGGCGGCCAAGGGCGCGATCCGCGACGTGGGCCGTGTGATGGACTTCGGCTACAACTTCTGCGACGGTATTTCCAAGCTGATTCCGTTCAAGCCGGGCAAGCCCGTGTCGATCGCCGACGCCATCGAGGAAGAGCCGTTGCTCAAGGAGCGCCTGGAAAACGAGGAAGAGGTCAAGCAGCTGCTGGACCTGGCGCAACAGGTCGAAGGCATCACGCGCAATATCGGCATGCACGCGGGGGGCGTGCTGATCGCCCCGGGCAAGCTGACGGATTTCTGCCCGCTGTACACGCAGGGTGGCGACTCGGGCGTCGTCTCGCAGTACGACAAGGATGACGTGGAAGCTGTCGGCCTGGTGAAGTTCGACTTTTTGGGCTTGACCACGCTGACGATTCTCGACCGCGCCGTGCGCTACATCAAGCAACTCGATCCCGCGCAATCGAACTTTGACCTGGCCACCTTGCCGCTGAACGACAAGCCGTCCTACGATCTGTTGACCAAGGCCAAGACCGTGGCCGTGTTCCAGCTGGAGTCGCGCGGCATGCAGGGCATGCTGAAAGACGCGCGTCCCGACCGTTTCGAAGACATTATCGCGCTCGTGGCCTTGTACCGTCCCGGCCCGATGGACCTGATTCCCGACTTTTGCAAACGCAAGCACGGCGAACGCTTCGATTATCCCGATCCGCGCACGGAAGCGATTCTGTCCGAAACCTACGGCATCATGGTGTATCAGGAGCAGGTGATGCAGATGGCGCAGATCGTCGGCGGCTACTCGCTGGGCGGCGCCGACATGCTGCGCCGCGCCATGGGTAAAAAGAAGGCTGAAGAAATGGCCGAGCACCGCGAGATCTTCCGTGCCGGTGCGGCGAAAGACGGCTTGACGGCGGAAAAGGCCGACGAGATCTTCGACTTGATGGAAAAGTTCGCCGGCTACGGTTTCAATAAATCGCACGCCGCCGCCTACGCTCTGCTGTCGTACCACACGGCGTATTTGAAAGCGCACCACACGGCCGCCTTCATGGCCGCCAACTTGTCGCTGGCCATGGATGACACGGACAAGATCAAGATCCTGGTGGAAGACTCGCTGGAAATCTGCAAGCTGACCTTGTTGCCGCCGGATATCAACGAATCGGATTACCGCTTCACGCCGAGCGGCGCAGCACCGTCCGTGAGCGGCAAGAAAGTCACGCAGATCCGCTATGGCCTGGGCGCCGTGAAGGGCTCGGGTCAGAACGCCATCGAAGCCATCATCGCCGCGCGCACGGCGGGCGGACCCTTCACCAGCCTGTTCGATTTCTGCAAGCGCGTGGATAAGAAGCAGATCAACCGTCGCACCATCGAGTCCTTGATCCGCAGCGGCGCCTTCGATTGCCTGAAGGTCGACCGCGCCATCCTGCTCGCGTCCGTGGCCTTCGCCATGGAATGCGCCGACCAGGCCGCCAAGGCGGCGAACCAGGTAAGCCTGTTCGGCGGCGACGACAGCGACATGGTGGCGCCGCCCGAGTACGTCAAGGTGCCCGTGTGGACCGATAAACAGCGCCTGACGGAAGAAAAGATCGCCCTGGGCTTCTACCTGTCCGGCCACCTGTTCGATTCGTATGCGCCCGAGGCGCGCCGTTTTGCGCGCACGAAACTGTCTGAATTGTCGCCATCGCGCGAGCCGCGCATGATGGCCGGCGTCATCACGGGCTTGCGCACGCAGATGACGCAGCGCGGCAAGATCCTCATCGTCACGCTCGATGACAAGAGCGGCACGGTGGAAGTGACGGTGTATGGCGAATTGTTCGATGCCAACAGGAAAATCTTCAAGGAAGATGAATTCCTCGCCGTCGTGGGCAAGGTGTCGGAAGACCGTTTTTCGGGTGGCTTGCGCATCACGGCCGAGAGCGCCTTCGACATCATCGCCGCGCGCGTGCAGTATGGCCGCCAGCTGGGCTTGACCTTGCCGGCTACCCTGGACGCCAAGCGCATCCGTGACGTGATCATGCCGCACCGGGCCGAGACGGGCTTGCCGATCGCTGCGCGGGTCAGCCCGCAAGGCGTCAGTTGCGTGCTGCAGTTTGGGGACGAGTGGAAAGTGGCGCCATCGGATGAATTGCAGATGGCACTGGAGCAAATGCTGGGAGCGCAAGAGGTGGCGGTCGAGTACTGACCGGCAGCAGCGCAGACACTACGCCAAAGCCAAACCGGATGCGAATCGGGTTTGGCTTTTGACGTTTACATGTCTTTCAGGCCCGTGATCGCATAGCCTTTGGCGGCGATCTGCTGGTGTGGCTGTTCGATATGGTAGTCGGGCAAGGCCTGGGCATCGTCTGCCACTTCGCTGGCGCGTACTTCGAGCTGCCAGTCGGTATTGGTCACTTCTTCAGGAATGAGCTTTCCTTCCGGCACGGCGAGGTAGGAAAAAATGCCGTCGTGTTCGGCCCGGCGGTAGATGTCTACGCGCATGACTTGCCTCCTTGTAAGCGTTGGGGGAACCGGCGCACCGCAGTGCGTACCGATAGCGCTAGCGTAACAGGATTGTGCCGCGTACGGTTTGTAGTGTGTGCCGCAAGAGGGAGGGACGTTCAGGCGATAGCGGAAGCGTAGTCGTCGTCGAGGCTGGCTGATTGCCGTACCTCGCTGACGGTGGCCGTAGCGCCTGCCGTGGTGGTCTGCACCGTGCTGCGATGGGCGTCCAGACCGCTACGCAGGCTGGCGATCATGGCCAGTGTCAGTTCGTGGCGTTTGCGTGCTTCCGAGCGTTTTTTTGAAGGAATTTCTTGCAGTGCCGGCAAGGGCAGGTCTTCGCACGGTAACTCAAAATCGCCATCCTGGCGCGCTTGCGCTCCCAGTTCTTGCCATAACGCATTGTAGTCGGCGAACAAACGGCCTTTCTTGGCGGAGTGGTGCACGGCGCGGTTGATATTGCCGACAAGTAGCATCTTGCGGCAGCCGTGTTCGTGTCCCAGCTGGCGCACCAGGCGCACCATCAGCGTCTTGGGACGCATGCCGTGCAGGTCGCGCGTTGCCTCACGCACGCGGTGCGCGCTTTCCTGGCCCTTCGGGCCTTGCAGGCAGCCGACGCTCACGCCCAAGGTGGCGCGCAGGGGGCAGCCGAAGAAAGAGAATGCGATCGAATAGAGTACGTCATCGTCATGCATCAGTTGCAGCACCATCTCGCCTTCGCGGTCCATGGGGTGCAGCGAACACAGTTGCAGATGGTAGGGCATGCCCGACTTGCCCGGCACCGTGCCGAGGCGCACGGGGCCGCGGGCCGCTTGGCTCATCAGCTTGCCCCAGCCTTGCTGCAAGATGAAGTGGTAGTGCTCGATCAGCAATGCAACGCGCTGGCGGCAATTCAGCGTAAGGGTCACATAAGGCCGGTAGACCTTGTGGATCATGTGCGGATAGGCTTGTATCAGCTCATGAAAAACCGGATGTGAGTTCAGCAGTTGTAGCCAGAGGCGGGTTTGGCGCTGTTGCAGGCGGGCGCGCAGATGCAGTTTGAACATTTCGCGCCAGCGGCGTATGCCGTTCGGCATCGCCATCAAGCCGTCAGACAGGGTAATAGTTGGCATCATCGTGCGCATGTCCATGATAAAGAGAGAACGTCCAAGCTGTTTTGGCTCAAACGGGTACCGGGCTGCTGACGCCCTCGTGGTTTGCCAGCAAGATGGTGGTGCTGCGGGTGCTACGCGCCAGCTTGCCGGCCAGTCCGCCTGAAAAATGGCGGGGCCAGCCGCTGTGCCTGTGCGCGGGCAAGATAACTTCGTGGCAACCCAGCAGTTCAGCTGTGTCGAGTATTGTGAAAAGTAGCTCGCCGGCAAAAATATGGGTGCTGAAGGCGAGCTGCGAACGGTTCAGATACAGTCCCGTCTCGTGCATCATCTGCTGCGTGGCCAGGTCCAGCGCATGGCAGTCGCTGGCGCTGTGCCGGGGCAATCCATCGGCCCGGCGCGGTGGCGCCGGTGTCACGTGCAGCAGGCAGACGCTGACTTTGATGCCCCATTCCTGCAAGCGTCTGGGGTAGCGCGCACCGTAGACGATGTCGCTGGCGCGCTTGACTGGCAAGAGCAGCAGCAGGGTATCCTGGCCCGGCTTGCCGTACGCGCCCGCGGCGCTGTCCTGGGCGCGGTGAGGTTGCGGGGCAAGGCGCGATGCATGCATGGAAGGGATGACCATAGTCGGAAAACCATGTCATGTTATCCATGCCATCCCCCCCTGTAAATTGGCGAAACAGCGTACGGGTTTCCCTTATGTCGGTCCTGTTTTAATAGCGGTAGGTGACATACACGGCGCCGATCGGGGATGTCTTGCGCTGCACGATGGGGCTCTTGGCCGCGTCGCCCATGCGGCGCTCGACGCCGACCAGGGTATTAATGCCCCAGCGCGCATCGAAGCGGTGCTCCCAGTTGACGGTGGCCTGCGCTTCATAGAAACCGCCCTTCGGCGTGTATTGTTTGAACGAAGTATTTGCGGCCTGGGTGGCCGTCACGCCATACATGGTCTGCACGTACTTGCGTTCGCCCCAGCCCAGCTGGCCGCCGATGCTCACGCTGTCTTGCTGCACGCCTTTGGCATCGGCGCGGCCGTAGATCTGGCCTGTCGCGCCGAAATGCACGTTCGCGCCATTTTCGCGATTCGACAGGGGGATGTCGCTCGAAACGCTCAGCGACAGGCCCGGCAAGGGCGAATAGCCCGCGCTCAGCAGGGCGCTGGCGTTGCCCTTGACTTCACCCATGCCTTTCAGGTAATCGCTGCCGCCGAAACCGTTGACGCCCGTGCGCTTGTGGTCTTCGCGGTTGCCGCGGTAGCCCAGTGCGGCGCTATAGCTGAGGGGGCCGGCCTGGCCGCCATAGCCGATACCGCGCGAGGTGCTGATGAACAGGCCATTGGCCATGGCGTAGTCGAGGATGATCAGCGGCGAGGCCGACAGCTTGTCGGAGCCGGAATAGCTGGACACGGCGGCGACGCCGCCGCCGATGGTGAAGACATTTTCCGGGGGCGGTTCGGCTGCCGCGGCGGCCAGGGGGTTCAAGCTCAGGCCGCAGGCCAGTGCCAGCGAGGTCAACAGGGTTGTAGATGCGTGCATGGAGTTTTCCGTCAGGTGGAGAACCGAGTCCGGAGTGGCTCGATTGACTGTGGCTAGTATCGGCCTGTGCCATGAAGGAAAAATGAGCGCTGCATGAAGGTTGCATGAAGACGCCGTCTTTACCCATTCTTCAGCTTGCGGTGGTTTAATATGTTGCATGAAGATACTGCTGATTGAAGATGATATGGACCTGGGCAATGGCGTGCGGATTGCCTTGCGCGACCAGGGCATGCAAGTGGTTTGGGTGCGCAGCCTGGAGGATGCGGCGCGCAGCATCGGGCACGACAGTTGCGAGCTGGTGCTGCTGGACCTGGGCTTGCCCGATGGCGATGGACTCGATTTGCTGGCCCGACTGCGCGCGGCCCGCTTGCCGGTGCTGATCCTCAGCGCCCGCGACACGCTGGAACAGCGCCTGCGGGGCCTGGACGGCGGCGCCGACGATTACCTGGTGAAACCCTTCGTGCTGGCCGAGCTGCTGTCGCGCGTGCGTGCCCTGGCGCGCCGCAGCTATGGCTTCGATGGCGACACCATCGAGTTGCGCGGCCTGCTGCTGCAGGTACCCACGCGCCGTGTCAGCGTGCACGGCCGGCCGGTGGAGCTCACCGCCAGTGAATATGCCTTGCTGAAGACCTTGCTGATGCGCGCCAACCGCGTCATCACGCGCCGCGTGCTGGAGGAACATATCCTGCCCGGCGGGCTGGCCAATGCCAGCAATACCCTGGATGTGCATATGGGTAACCTGCGCCGCAAGATAGGCGAAGGCTATATCCGTACCGTGCGCGGCGTTGGTTATGTCATCGACCAGCAAGGCGAAACATCCACCCCGCCGGGTGCTGGCGCATGATGGGGCGTTTCTGGGCCATGCTGCGCCGGCCTACCCTGGTGCGCCGCCTGATGATCGCACAAATGCTGATGCTGACCGTGTTGTGGAGCCTGGCCGTGGCGTATGTGCTGGTCGAGGGTACGGGCGAAGCGAGCAATGTGACCCGCGGCGTCCTGCACGCCATTATCAGCGTGGCCGATAACCTGGCCGAGCAGCCGCAGCGCCAGGAGCAAAGCTTGCGCGCGATCGACGAAGCCTTGCGCGAAGAGTTTGAAATGGGGAAAGTGCCGGAGCTGGCGCCGCGCATCCTTGTCTGGCGCGAGGGCACGCTGGTCTACAAGTCGCCCGATGCGCCCAGCGGTATCCGCAGCGCCGGCCCCGAGCAGATGGAAGTGGTGTATATCAAGGGACAGGCCTGGCGCAGCCGCAGCCTGACCGAGGGGGCCACGCGCGTGACGGTGCTGGAGGTGGGCGGCCCCTGGCAGTTTTTCATCACGATCAATTCACATGGCTATTACCTGCTGCCGCTGCTGATCAGCCTGCCGTTCTTGCTGGTGCCGGCCTGGCTGTCGATCCGCCTTGCGATGCGCCCGTGGCGCAAGGTGGCGCAGGAGGTAGCGGCGCGCGGGCCGCAGGATTTGCGTCCGCTGGCGTTCAAGCCGCCGCATGGCGAACTGGCGGCACTGGTCGACAATATCAACGCCCTGCTGCAGCGGGTCGATGCCAGTGCCGCGCGTGAACGCAGCTTCATCGCCGACGCTACGCATGAGCTGCGCACGCCGCTGGCGGCCATGCGCGTGAATGTCGAGGCCTTGCAGGGCCAGGCGCATGATGCACGCCAGCAAGAGCTGCTGGATGGTATCTTGAACAGTGGCAACCGGGCCGCGCGCCTGGTGGGCCAGCTGCTGCAGCTGACGCGCAGCGAAGTGCAGGCCGGTGCTGGCGAGCTGCCGCGGCGGCAGGCGCTCGATACCTTGCTGCAAGACCGGCTGGCGGCCCTGTCCGGCCTGGCCCAGGCGGGGGATATCGAGCTCGAGTTGCAAGCCAGCGTCTCGCTCAGCGTGCCCGGACAGCGCGAGAGCCTGGTTTCGCTGATCGACAATCTGGTGGAAAACGCCATCAAGTACAGCCCGCGCGGCAGCAGCGTGACGGTGTCGCTGCATGCGGAGCGGGGCCAGGCCGTGTTGCATGTGGCCGATCAGGGACCGGGCATCGCGCCGGCGCTGTATGCGCGCGTGTTCGACCGCTTTTTCCGCGCGCCGCAGCAGGCGCAGCCGGGCAGTGGCCTGGGCTTGTCCATCGTCGCTTCCGTCGTGCGCCAGCATGGCGGCACGATTCAGTTGCACAGCGGTAATGGCGGCCTGGGCTTGCTGGTGGAGGTCAGGTTGCCGTTGGCCGATGCCTGAGTGTGCTGGCGGACTTCGTGATATGGCATGAAGATGTGTGTCCATAACGCAAGATGGCATGGCGTGGCGCACGCCTGCGATGCATAATGCAGGACAGTCAAAAAACACCGTTATGCGCCCATTCCTGTCCCGCTATCTGCCGTATCCCGCCTTTGTCGGCCTGTATCTGCTGTTTGACTGGGCGACCTATATCGACCCGATGTACGGGCTGAACATCACCCCCTGGAATCCAGATCCCGCGCTGGGCCTGGTGTTTTGGCTGATCCACGGCCGTAAGGCGGCGCTGCCGTGGTTTATCGCTTTGCTGGCTGGCGAGGTGCTGGTACGCGGCATGCCGGCAGGTCTGCCCCTGACCTTGCTCTGCTCGGCGTGGCTGGTGCTCGGCTATGGTGGTATCGGCGCAGTCTTGCGTCGCAGTTTCAGCAGCAGCGATATCTTCGATAACCGGCGCCGCCTGGGCACCTGGGTCGCCGTCGTGCTGTTGGGTACCGTGCTCAATGCGCTCGGCTATATTTCCTTGTTGTCGCTGACGGGGCGCATCCCGGCCGGCGAATGGGGGACGGCAGTATGGCGTTTCGGCATTGGCGACACGGTAGGCATGCTGGTGTCGATGCCGCTGATCTGGGTGCTGTTCAGCGAGCGCGGGCGGGAGCGCCTGCATGCTGCCGTCTGGCGCTGGGAAACCCTGGCGTATCTGGCCCTCGCCAGCTTCGTGCTGTGGAGCCTCTTCGGTTCCATCGTGCGTTCCGAATACAAGCATTTCTATTTCCTGTTTCTCCCCGTGATCTGGGCCGCCTCGCGCCAGGGTCTGCATGGTGCCGTGCTGGCCGTGTTTGTATTGCAGTTATGCATCATTACCCTGGTGAAATGGACGAATGCGGTCGATATCCAGTTTTATGAATTGCAACCGCTCGATGCCGTGCTGGCGCTGGTGGGATTTTTTATCGGCATCGTCGTCGATGAAATGCGCCAGGTGGCCGACGAACTGAAGCACACGATGCGCCTGGCGGCGGCCGGCGAGATGGCGGCCGCTCTCGCGCATGAGCTGAACCAGCCGCTGACGGCCTTGTCGACCTATGGCAAGGCGTGTGAATACCTGCTGGAACGGGGAGAGACTGGCGCCTTGTTGCAGGGCGCAGTGGGGCATATGATCGTCGAATCGGGACGCGCCGCAGACGTGGTGCGTCGCCTGCGCGACTTTTTCCGCACGGGCGCGATGCAGCTTGAAGCGGTGGAGGCGAGCGCCTTGATCGAGGGCATGGCGCGCCAGTTCACGCCGCTGTTCCATGAGCATGGCATCGAGCTGGTGCTGGCGCCACCGTCGCCGCTGGCCGTCAACGCCGATCGCCTGCAGATCGAGCTGGTGCTGCGTAATTTATTGGCCAATGCGCAGGATGCGGTAATGGGCCAGCCGCGCGGCCAGCGCCGCATCACGGTGTCGGCCGAGCGGCTCGAAGGCGGGCGGTTGCGACTGTCCGTGGAAGATAGCGGGCCCGGCATTTCCAATAGCCTGGCGGCACGCCTGTTCGAACCGTTTGTCTCGACCAAGGCCAGCGGCCTGGGGCTGGGGCTGGTTCTCAGCCGCACCATAGTCGAAGCGCATGGCGGCCAGCTATGGGCCGAAGTGGGCAGGCATGGTATTTTTCGTTTTATCCTGCCCCTGGCGCGCGCCAGTGCGGCCGCTACAGGAGAGCATGGTGACAAGTAATTTGACGGTGTTTATCGTGGATGACGATCCCGCCGTGCGCGATGCGCTGGGTTTGCTGTTGGGCATACGCGGCTATCGCACGGCCCTGTTTTCCTGCGGCGAGGATTTCCTGCACGGCTGGCGGCCCGAGTGGGCCGGCTGTCTGCTGATCGATATCCGCATGTCGGGCATGGATGGCCTGAGTCTGCAGCGCCGCTTGCTGGAGCTGGGGTGCATGTTGCCCGTCATTATTATCACGGGACACGGCGACGTCGCCCTGGCACGCCAGGCATTCAAGGCACAGGCCAGCGATTTCCTGGAAAAACCATTTGACCACGACAAGTTGCTGGCAGCCATCGATGAAGCGTTTTCGCGCGAGGCACGTGCGCGCGGCCAGTTGCTGCGCCAGGTGGAGGGACAAGCCTTGCTGCGCGCGTTGACGCCGCGCGAGCGGGAAGTGATGCACCTGGTGGTGACGGGCCAGCACAACCGCGATATCGCACCGCTGCTGGGCATTTCCGTGCGCACGGTGGAAGTGCACAAGGCACGCCTGATGGACAAGCTTGGGGTCGATAATGTGGCTGACCTGGTGCGCATCAGCATGCTGGGCACCGGCTAACCGTTAAAGATTCTCTAGGCGATGGTTTTCAATACCTGATCGACTGAAATCGCCTTGACCCAGTCGCTGCGCCGCGCCACCGTGATGACGGTGCTGTTGGCACTGTCGAAGGGGGCCCATTCGGGATTTTTCTTGCGCATCAATGCCACCACGGGCACATGCACGGCGTTCGCCAGGTGCATGATCGACGTTTCCACCGAAATAATCAGGTCGCATTGCGCCAGCATGGCCGGCAGCTGGAAAAAGTTGTCGACCGCACTGAAGGCCTGCGTGCGCGGCAAGCCACGCGTCTGCACGACGGCATTCACCTTGGCCAGTTCCTGCGGCATGGCATTGATCAGGAAGCAGGCGTTCTGCCATTCGGGCATCGTTTGCATGCGTGCGATCAGCTCGGCAATGCGCTCCAGCGGCCAGCTGCGCTTGTGCGATTTGGCGAACGGATTCAGGAGTACGAGCGGACCCTGGCGCGGGGCAAAGCCCCAGGCGCTCAACTGTTCCTGCGCCTGTTGCAACGCGAGTTCGGGAATGTGCACGAAGGGATAGCGTTCTGCGACAGGAATGTCGAGCCCCGTCAATTGATGGAACCAGTCCGCATACACGCTGCTGATATGGTGCTCGCCGGCATCCTGACCCGCATACGACGCCAGGACCGCATCGATCTTGCGGTAGGCCAGGTAATGCCAGGGGCGTAACGGGCTGAACGGCTTGCGCGTGCCGATCACCAGCCCGTTCGGGCTGATCGCGCGGGCAAGATCCGCATATTGCTGCGGCCGTACGTGGGCCAGCGACACGACGACAGGATACTGCTCCGCCTGTGCTTCGCGCAAGGATGCTTCGTAGAGCGCTGGGCTGTAGGTCTTGCGGTAAACCTTGGAGAACAGGCCCGACTGTTCGACCCAGTCGTACAGCGAATAGGTGCGCAAGCCTTCCCATTGTCTGGCGTCGGACGTGCGCCGCACTTCATCGACCCACAGGTGGATCTGAATGTGGGGATAGGCCGCGGCAAAGGCGCGGAAACCGTTTTGCAGGTAGGTAAAGTCTCCCAGCGCCAGATGGGCGATGAAAAGAATTTTGTCCGACTTTTGTAGAAGTTCGGCGGGAATCAAAGGCGTCATGTATCAGTACGATTTCAGGTATTCATTCGATGGTGTCAAAGCACTTGCTGGGAAAATTGCAGGCGATGCAGATTGGCATACGCGCCGTTGGCAGCCAATAATTGCTGGTGATTGCCGGTTTCCATTATTTTCCCGTGTGACAATACCACGATACGGTCCGCACGTTCAATTGTTGATAGCCGATGAGCAATAACCAATGTAGTTTTACCTTGCATCAGGTGCTCCAGTGCCGCTTGTACGGCCCGTTCCGCCTCCGTATCCAGTGCCGAGGTGGCTTCATCGAGAATCAGGATGGGCGCATCCTTGTAAATGGCGCGGGCGATAGCCACGCGCTGGCGCTGACCACCGGACAGGCGCGAGCCGTTGTCGCCCAGGCGCGTTTCCAGGCCGTCGGGCAAGCCATCGATGACGTCAGACAGGAAGGCGGCGGCCGCCGCCGCTTCGACGCGCTGTCGATCCGGGGCTGCATCGCCATACGCGATATTGGCGGCCAGGGTATCGTCGAACAACACCACCTGCTGACTGACCATGGCGATCTGGCTGCGCAGGCTCGTCAGGGCGATGGCATCGATATTCTGCCCATCGAGCAAGATTTCACCACTGCTGGCCGAGTAAAAGCCGGGTAGCAGGCTGACCAGGGTCGATTTGCCGCCACCGGACATGCCGACAAAGGCGACCGTTTGTCCTGGCGCGATGCTCAGATCGATGTGTCGCAGGGCCGGTTCCTGATGTCCGGGGTAGGCAAAGCTCACGTCCTTGAACTCGATGCGGCCTTTGCTGCGGCCAGCGAGCGGCTTGCCGCCCGTGCGTTCCGGTGTCTTGTCGATCAGCTGGAAGACTTCCTCGGCGGCGGCCATGCCGCGCTGCAGGGGGCCGTTGACTTCGGCCAGTTGCTTCAAGGGCGTCAGCAGCATCAGCATGGCCGTGATGAAGGAAACGAAGCCACCGACCGTGATTTGCCCCTGTTCCGACTGGAACAGGGCCATCACGATGACCAGGGCCACGGCGGCGGCCGTGATCACCTGCGTGATGGGCACGGTGGCGGAAAAGGTCGTCGTCATGCGCATGCTGTAGCGTCGCAATTGTTCGGCGCGTTCTTCGAAGCGCGCCTTTTCGTAGTCCTGGCCGCCGAAGATCTTGATCACTTGCTGCGCGCGCGTGGTTTCCTCGATGACCTGGGTCAGCTCGGCATTGACGGCCAGCGAGTCGCGGTTGAGTTTTTTCAGGCGCTTGCCCGTGGTGCGCACGACGATGGTCAGCAGAGGCAGCAGCACCAGGGTGACCAGAGTCAGCACCCAGTTCAGGTATAGCAGCCACGCCAGCAGTCCCAGCACGGTCAGCGAGGAGCGCACGATCGAGGTAAACACCTTGGTCACCATTTCAATGATCTGCTGCACTTCGAACATGATGGAATTGATGACTTTGCCAACCGTATGCGTGTTGTAGAAGTCGATGGGCAAGTTCAGCATGCTGGCAAACATCCGGCGCCGCAATTCGTTGAGGATGCGCGTGGAGACATAGCTCATCAGGTAACTGCTGGCAAACGTCGATGCGCCGCGCATGGCAAAGATACCGATGACGATTAGCGGCACCAGCCAGAAGGAAAAATCGATCTTGCCACCAAAGCCATTGTCGAGCAGCAGCTTGAGTGCATACGGCAACAGTGGTTCCGTGGCTGCCGTGACGACCATCGCCAGCAGAGCCAGGGCCAGATGTTTTTTATACGGCGCGTGCAGCGCGGTGAGGCGCTTCAGGTCGGGCGTGAGCATCGGTAGGGTTCCTTGCAGGAGATAGCAAAAACGGTCAGGCGGAAAACGAGCTCAGGTAGTGCACTTTTGATGGCGCAGCAGAGACCACAATATCACCATCGGGAAGACCAGCATGATGATGCCGATATTCAGGGTGAGCGAACTCGTTGTCAGGCCAAAAATCATATAACAGGTGCACAGTACTACGCCTGCCAGCGCATATGGCTGCGCTGGCGCGGCATCGTGGCGCAGGGCGCGGGCAAACAGGGCCAATGGAACGAAGAAGAGTGCCAGCAAGGCCAAGACACCGATAATGCCGCGCTTGACCAGGGCATCGAGGTAGTCGTTGTGGGCGTTGGTATGGTTTTTGATGACTTTATCCATTTTGCCTTCGTCTGCCATCTGTTGCTTTGCAGCCAAATAACCGTTGCGCCCCATGCCGAGCCAGATATGGTTACTTGATAAGGACCATGCGGTGCGCCACATTTCCATGCGCTGGCCAATGGACGTGGTCACATTGTCGCTGTCCTGGAACTGTTTGATGTCATTGACAGCCACTGCCACGCGCTGGGGCACGGGGGAGTTGGGAAGTGTGTAGGCAAGTATGAACGCCGCCAGCAGTGCACCGAGCAGAGCGGCCAGATAGCGTGCGCCGCGGCCCTTCGAATAATAATATGAAAAAAGGCAGCCACAGACGGGTAACACCAGCCAACCGCTGCGGCTACCGCTGATGACGGATCCCAGAATGCCGGACAGGCCGCCGGCTAGCAGTAGCAGGTTCCATGCCAGGCGACGGCTCTGCTCACGTGCCCACCCCAGGCCACATAGGGCTAGCATGCCAAGCAGCATGCTGACATTGCCATAGTGGATGGCATTGCTGGTTGCCGCTTGCGGGCGGTACATATCGAGTGCGAGAAATTGCCAGAAAGCCAGAGCCGCACCACTGATGGCACCGATGGCCAGGCCGCTCCACCAGGCCTCTGGCCGGGGCGGGTATGCCAGCAGCAGCAGCAGCACTGGCGCGGCCAGCAGTGCACGCAGCGGAATGTCGAGTTCACGGGCCGGATCGGCGTGGTACAGCATGTTGGCGGTAAAAATGAAGAAGTACAGCAGCAGGGTGCCCAGCAGCAGATAGTCCTGGCGTTGCAGGTTCAGGCGGGGGCGTTTCCATAGCAGCCAGCTGCTGGCCAGCAGCAGCACCAGTGCACCAAGGGAATATCCGCTGTTGACAGCCAGCGCCAATGCCGAAAAGAGAAAAACACAAACAGAGGTCAGGCCGAGCATGAATATCCTTGGTAACGCACGTCGTCGCCATTATGGCAACTGTAGCAACATAAAGTAGGCGTCATTGTAATCGAAGGCGATGGCAAAAACGCCTCCTGAAATTTACTATTTGGCAACTGTATGGGTGGTTTCAAGGGGATAATGAAAAAAACCATGGTGTTTAGCCATGGTTTTTTTGTAAGCAATGGTAACTTGCTGTTATTTTGCCAAGGCCGCAAGGCCCGTCATGCGTCTCAGGCGCTGGCTGGCACGCGGGTGGCCACGCCGGTAGCGATGGCTGCTTGCGACACGGCAGGCGCGACCCAGCTGCGCAGGCGCTCGTCGAACGGCGATGGAATCAGTTGCAGCGGCGTCAGGGCGCTGGTGGTGTGGCCCGGCAGTGGTTCCTTGGCCAGCGCGGCGATGGCGCGCACGCAGGCCAGCTTCATCTCTTCGTTGATGGTGGTGGCGCCCACGTCGAGCGCGCCGCGGAAGATGTACGGGAAGCACAGCACGTTGTTGATCTGGTTCGGGTAATCCGAGCGGCCCGTGGCCACGATGGCGTCGTCGCGCACGGCATGCACTTTTTCCGGGGCGATTTCCGGATGCGGATTGGCCAGGGCGAAGATCAGCGGCTTGGCGGCCATCGATTCGACCATTTGCGCGCTGACCACGCCGCCCTTCGAGACACCGATGAAGATGTCGGCGCCGACCATGGCATCGGCCAGGTCGCGGTCGCTCGTGTCATTCGCGTAGCGCGCCTTGTTCTCTTCCATGCTGGCATCTCGGCCCGGATAGATCACGCCCTGGCTGTCGCATACCTTCAGCAGCGATTTGTTCAGGCCCAGCGAGACCAGCAAGTCCAGGCAGGCAATCGACGCCGCGCCAGCGCCCGAGACTGCCACTTTGACGTTGCCGATATCCTTGCCCACCAGTTCCAGGCCGTTCAGGATGCCGGCCGCGACGATGATGGCCGTGCCATGCTGGTCGTCGTGGAAGACGGGAATGTTCATGCGCTTGCGCAACTGTTGTTCGATATAGAAGCAGTCCGGCGCCTTGATGTCTTCCAGGTTGATGCCGCCGAAGGTCGGCTCCATGCGCACCACGGTGTCGATGAACAGGTCGGGATCGTTCTCGGCCAGTTCGATATCGAACACGTCGACGTCGGCAAATTGCTTGAACAGGCAAGCTTTGCCTTCCATCACCGGTTTGCTGGCCAGCGGGCCGATATCGCCCAGGCCCAGCACCGCCGTGCCATTCGTGATCACGGCCACCAGGTTGCTGCGCGAGGTGTAGATGCCGGCCGTGCGGGGATCTTCGACGATGGCTTCGCAAGCGAAGGCCACGCCCGGCGAGTACGCCAGGGTCAGGGCGCGGGCGTCGCCCAGCGGTTTGGTTGGCGTGACGGAAATCTTGCCTGCGCGGGGTTCGGCGTGATAGGCGAGGGCGGCTTCTTTCAAGTTGAAAGTTTCGCCATTCTGGTCGGCGTGCTTGCTGTGGGAAGTAGACATAAGAATTCTGGGAAGGGCATACAGGGCCCGAGTGGTCAATCCGGGTCATGTTATGCAAGCGTTTGCACGCTGTCAAGGCTCATTTGAGGGGAAGTCGATCAAAACCGCTTTGGAAAATGGCTTTATTTCAATGCAAGCGTTTGCTCGGTTTTTAACGGGAAGAGGAATTTTTACGATAAAATCACTGTATTGTGATCCGGGAAGCCCATGACAAACAAGAACCCCACCTTAAGCGACGTTGCACGGGCCAGTGGTGTGCACTTTTCCACCGTCTCGCGCGTGATGAATCCGGAAACGCGGCAAATGGTCAGCGTCGAGGTGGCTGCGCGCGTGCTGGCTGAAGCGGGGCGGCTCGGTTACCGGCCCAACCGCGCCGCCTCCACCCTGGTCACGCGCAAGTCGCGCATCATCGGCGTGGTCTTGCCCGACATTACCAACGCTGTGTTTCCACCGATACTGCTGGGTATCGAGGAAGGCTTGCGCAAGCATGGCTACCTGGCCATTGTCGCCAACGTGGGCGCCGACGAGGAAGAGCAGCTGTTCGTCATCAACCGCCTGCTGGGGCAGCAGGTCGATGGCCTGATCCTGGCCACGGCGCGCCGCCACGATCCCGTCATCAAGATGTGCATCGATCAGAATGTGCCCGTCGTCACCGTCAACCGCAGCGACGAGACGGGCGTCGCTTCCTGCGTCGTCAGCGACGACGTGGTCGGCATGCGCCTGGCCGTGGAGCACTTGCTGGCGCTGGGCCACCGCCATATCGCGCACATTGCTGGGCCGGAAAACCTTTCCACGGGCCACGTGCGCCGCCTCGGTTTCCTGGCCGCCATCCAGGCCAGCGAACTCGACCCCTCGCAAGCCTTCGTTTTTGAAAGCAGCGGCTATTCGCGCGAATGCGGCAAGGCAGCCCTGCTGGCGCTCCTGCGCCAGTCGCCGCAGACGACGGCCGTGGTGACGGGCAGCGACCTGGTGGCCATCGGCTGCTACGATGCCATCCGCGAACTGGGCTTGAACTGCCCCGAGGATATCTCCGTGGTGGGCCACAACGACATGCCCTACATGGACATGATCCGTCCGCCCCTGACTACCATCCGCATCCGCCACCACGGCATCGGCACCGAGGCGGCGCGGCTGATCCTGCAAACCATAGCCTCGCCCGATTCCGCGGTGCTCGACGTGCGCCTGAAGCCGGAATTGGTGGTGCGCGAATCGACGGCACCGCCGCGCGCTTGAACCTCATCCGCTCCCCTGTTTGCCATTTCACTGGCGAACACATGGTTACATGCGGGATCGTCCTGCGCCACCTGCTATAGTGAAATGCCCGACGTTATCGTTGGCCTGGCATTGCCGGCCATATCGGCCATATCGGCCATATCGGCCATATCGGCCGGTTCAACGATGGTTATCCGCGCTCAATCTCGCTTGACCAAGGAAATAAATTGAAAACACCGTCTCCCCGCAAGATTCGCCTGGCGCTCCTCGTGTTCAGCGTCGCCAACTTGTTGATACTGTCAGGCTGCACTTGGCCGATCTTTAGAAACTGAGCCATCGGCGCCAGCCAATACTGAATCAAGTACGCTTTCCGCTGACGACGCTGTACGCGGGCGTCGGACCACGCCGCTTTCTCTTTTCGCCTGGCACGCGCACCAAAGGCGTCGCACCGTCCGGCTCCCGCCAGGCATGGCATGAAAGCGGCCGCAAGGTATGCCGCTGGTGCCGCATGGTGTTAAACTGGCGGCCCTCATTGTTTTCCTTGCCCTCCATCGCCATGACAAAAACCACCACGCCTCCCGCCAAACGCCGCGAAGAGGGCGCCGTCAAGCTGACCGTCAATCCCTTCCTCGATGCCGAATTCTATGCGCGCATGCGCGATTACACGGAGCGCGACGCCGCCATCATCAAGGAATTGAAGGCGATCGCCGAAATCCGCGCCGGCAACAAGCAGCCAGATCCCCGCCTGGCCCCATCCTTGGCTGCCCTGCGCGGCACCGTCAAGAAAGGCCTGTCTTTCGGCGAGATGCTGGACCGTATGGCGGCCGGCAAGGAAAAAGGCTTGTGGGCAGCCTGGATGACGACTTTCGGCATTGAAATTCGCGCCATCAGCTATGCGCCCGCCGGCCCGCGCAATGCCTGCCTGGTGCTGGACCTGGCCGCGAATGCGCCCGCGCATGCCATGTTTGCCAAGGCTGGCGTGCAGAACTGGCGCAGCATGGCCGCCGATGACTGCGCCGTCGTGCGCTCGGAAAAGGCGACGGTAACGACGCCCTTGAAGGTGTACGCCGTGTTTTACCTGGACCCAGTTCCTGCCTGATACCCTTGCTCTACGCGGCGGTGCTGGATATCTGTCCCGGCGGCGCCGCCGTTCTTTCCCATCTGCCTTTCCCTTCTCCTCCCGCTGGTACGGTTGTCTTGTTAACGATGGAAATTTATCGGCCTCCAATTGTGCGCGCAAAAACGATGTTAGACTGAGTTCACTTATCCACTCCGCCACACCAATCGCCTGCACCATGCGGGATATCGGCATGGCGGATCGGCGGTTCGGGTTCCAGACGTCGCAATCCGGATCAACGCTGCAAGAGCATACTTTTCCTTTGGAGAGTGTACGCCATGCTTCATGTTGCCAAACCCCTGGCAGGCGCATTGCTGCTTTTCTGCGCGGCGCATGCAAGCGGCCAGCTCAAGCAGCATAGCGATGCCGTCCCGGCATTCAGCAAGCTCGATTCCATCGAAGCGCGTGTTCAGGGTTGCGTGACCTGTCACGGCCAGCAGGGGCAAGGTACGGCGAACGGCTATTTTCCGCGCATTGCGGGCAAACCCGCCGGCTACCTCTACAACCAGCTGGTCGGATTCCGCGACGGTACGCGCAGCTATCCGCCCATGAACTACCTGGTGGCCTATCTGCCCGACGCCTATCTGAAGGAAATGGCGCGGCACTTTGCGGCGCAGCGCCCCGCCTTTCAGCCGCCCGAAACAGCGCTGGCGAATGCGGCCATGGCCGAACGTGGACGCTTGCTCGCCACCAGCGGCGACAGCGCCAAAGGCGTGCCGGCCTGTATCGCTTGCCATGGCAAGAGCCTGACGGGAATGGAGCCGGGCATCCCGGGTCTGGCCGGCCTGCGCTCCACCTACATCGTGGGCCAGCTCACGCGATGGCGCGTGGGAGAGCGGCGCGCCGCCGATCCCGACTGCATGAAACGCATTGCCACGCGCCTGTCCGACACCGACATTTCTGCGGTCGCCGCCTGGCTCGCCCAGCAAACCCCGCCAGCCGATGCTTCCCCTGAGCCGTCCAACGTCGTTCGCATGCCGGTTGCTTGCGGCAGCCAACGGTAGGGCGGGCGTTCCATGCGCAAAGGCCTCCACATCCTGTTTGCGTTGTTGCTCCTGGCGCTAGTCGCGCTCGCGGCGCTGTACTTTCTCAGCCCTGGCCAGTTGCCGAATCAAAAAAAGACGGAACCGAGCGCCTCGACACAGCTCATCAACAAGGGGGAATATCTGGCCCGCGCGGGCGATTGTGTTGCCTGCCATACAGTGCCCAATGGTCCCGTGTTTGCCGGCGGTCGGGCCATGGCGACCCCGTTTGGCAACCTGTACGTACCGAACATCACGCCCGATGACGACACCGGCATCGGCCTGTGGACGCCGGACGAGTTCTACCGGATGATGCACACGGGCGTTTCGCGCGACGGCACGCTGCTGTATCCGGCCATGCCGTTTGCCTCGTACACGCAAGTGACGCGGGCCGACTCGGACGCCATTTTTGCCTATCTGATGTCGGTGCCGCCAGTCAAGCAGAAGAACCGGGAACACGAGCTGCGCTTCCCCTTCAATAACCGCGAGTTGCTGATCGGCTGGCGCACCCTGTACTTCAAGCAGGGCGAGTTCCAGCCCGATCCCGCGCAAACGGCGCAATGGAACCGGGGCGCCTACCTGGTCAAGGGGTTGGGGCACTGCGCCATGTGCCACACGGCCGTCAACGCCCTGGGCGGGTCGAGCGAATCGAAAGCGTTTGAAGGGGGCATGATCCCGAACCAGAACTGGTATGCGCCGTCGCTCACGTCGAACCGCGAAGCGGGCCTGGGCGACTGGGAAATCGCCGACATCGCCGACCTGTTGCAAGTGGGCGTGTCGCAGCGGGGCACGGTGTACGGACCGATGGCCGAAGTTGTCTACAACAGCTTGCAATACATGACGGATGAAGACGCCAAGGCGATGGCCGTGTATTTGAAGGCACTGCCGCAAAAGGACGATACTGCGCCGCCCACCAGCCAGGCACGGCTGGTCGACCCGGAAGTGATGGAGACGGGCCGCAAGGTGTATGTGGCACAGTGTGCGATGTGCCACGGCGCGGAAGGGGGCGGGCAGCCGCCATCCTTCCCTATCCTGGCGGGCAACCGCTCCATCACCATGGCCACGCCCGTCAATCCGATCCGCATGGTGCTCAATGGCGGCTACCCGCCGGGCACGCAAAAAAATCCGCGGCCGCACGGCATGCCACCGTTCTCGCACCTCCTGAACGACGATGAAGTCGCCGCCGTCGTCACTTATATTCGCGTCGCCTGGGGCAATGGCGGCACGCCCGTCAGCGCCATCCAAGTCAATGACTTGCGCAAGTTACTACCCGAGTAAAGGAATCGCATGCCTACGCCTGGTCATGAAGAGCCCGATGAGCTCGATAAACGCATCGATGAGATAGTCAGCCGCGGACCTTCAGGCGCCTTTGCGGTGGCGGGTCTTGCGACTTTTATCGTCCTCGCCATTTTCTTCCTGTTTTACTGGCTGGTCTACCTGCCACGGGGGACGGTGCAATGAACCAGCCCGCGACTCCAGACCTGCACCAGGCGTCCGAGATGGTTGCCGTGGCGGCAGAACGGCGCTGGGCCTATATCGTTATTGCCATCATCGCGCTGCTGTTGGGCGTCATGATCTTTACGGGCCTGCACTGGGCCGCGATGCCGCCGTCGCGCGTCGAGACGATCGACGTCAAGACGCTGCACCTCAAAGGCGAGTTCGTCGAAAGCAACCTGGGCACGGCGGTCGAAAAGGATGGCCGCGTGGTCGTGCGGCTGATCGGCCAGCAATACTCGTTTGCGCCGCAATGCATCGTGGTGCCCGCTGGCGTGCCTGTCACGTTTCGCGGCACCAGCACCGATGCGATCCACGGCTTTGTTGTGGGTCGCACCAACGCCAATACCATGCTGATCCCCGGCTTCATCTCGACCTTTACCACCACCTTTCCCAAGGTCGGCGAGCAGTTGATGCCCTGCCACGAATACTGCGGCACAGGGCATGAGGCCATGTGGGCCAAATTCCAGGTGATCCCATCCGAAGAATTTTTCGCCAAAGCGAAAGTGGCAGAAAGGATGAGCTGTGTACCTGGCTAAACGACTGGTGCTGGCGCACTTCTGGGTGGCGTTTGTCGCCTTCTTCGCGGCCATCCTGCTGGGCGAGTGGCAGATGTTCGTGCGCAGCCCATTGTCTCCCTGGGTGAACAACCCGGAGTACTATTACCGTTCGGTGACGGCGCACGGCACGGTAATGGCATACGTGCTGCCCACGCTGGTGGCCATGGGCTTCGGTTACGCGATTACGGAACTGGCGCTCAAGCGTCCTCTGATCGGCTTGCGCTGGGCCTGGGCCGGTTTCTGGCTGGTCATCGCCGGCACCTTGATGGCGGCGCTGACCACGGCATCCGGCAAGGCGTCGGTGCTGTACACGTTTTATCCGCCCATGATAGGCAGCACCTTTTATTACCTGGGCATCGTGCTGGTGGTGGTGGGTTCATGGATCTGGGTGGCGCTGATGTCCATCAATCTTCGGGCGTGGAAAAAAGCCCACCCCGGCGCCGCCATGCCGCTGGCCATGTTCGGCAATGTGGCCGGCGCCTATCTGTGGGCCTGGACCTCAGTCGGCGCGGCCGTGGAAATCCTGGTCCTGATCCTGCCCGCATCCACGGGATTCACCGATACCATCAACGTGGGCCTGGCGCGGGTGCTGTTTTCATGGACCTTGCACGCCATCGTGTACTTCTGGCTGATGCCGGCCTATATCGCGTTTTATACCCTGTTCCCGCGCGCCATCGGCGGGCGGCTGTACAGTGACACGATGGGGCGCGTGGCGTTCGCCCTGTTCCTCGTGTTTTCGATGCCGATCGGTATCCACCACCTGTTTGCGGATCCGCAGGTGGGCGCCGGCTTCAAGTTCGTGCATGCCGCCATGACGGCCATGGTCTCCATCCCGACCCTGCTCACGGTGTTTACCATCGTCGCCTCGGCCGAAATCGTGGGCCGGCTGCGCGGCGGCAAGGGACCGCTAGGCTGGGTCAAGGCGCTGCCGTGGGGAAACCCATGGATGCTGGCCGTGACGCTGGCCTTCATCATGCTGGGATTCGGCGGCGCGGGCGGCATCATCAACATGAGTTATCAGTTGAATGAATCGATCCACAACACGCAATGGGTCACGGGCCACTTCCACCTGATCTTCGCCGGCGCCATCGTCATCATGTACTTCATGGTGGCCTATGAACTGTGGCCGCAGCTGCGCGCCTGCCAACCCCTGTCCCAGCGCCTGGTGAAAACGCAGCTGTGGACCTGGTTTATCGGCATGATGATACTGACCATGCCATGGCATCTGGTGGGCCTCCTCGGTGCGCCGCGCCGCATGGCCTATTACGACTACACGCATCCCTTGCTGGCGCCGCAGGCCATCACGGTCACCATGTCCACCTTTGGCGGCCTGATACTGGTGATTTCCGCGGCGATATTTCTGTACATCCTGGCCGCGGCCAGACGGCAGGACGCTCAGGTGCCCGCGTTCACGTTCAGCCAGGCGGTTCATCCCAACGCCAGGGTGCCGGCCGCCTTGAATGGCTTTGGCCTGTGGGTGACCATGATGATCGCACTCACCGTCGTCAACTACGGCTATCCCATCTTGCAGCTGGCACTGACGCCCGAGGCGTCCGTCCCTATTGTTCCAATCGGAGCGCGATAATGCGAGAACACGGCTTTTTCTCCAAAACCAATCGCGTGGCATGGGCGAGCACCGTGGGCCTCACCGTGTTTACTCTTGTCGCGGCGCTGGTCGCCTTTGCCTGGCTGCCCTCGGCGCAGGCAGACTTCCGCGCGCAAGGCCTGTGGGATAGCATCTGCCGCGCCGCCGGCGTGCCCGGGAAATGGCTGGACGGCGCCGGGCGGCGGGAAGGTGCGCCGACGGTCGCCACCAATGTGGTGCTGCTGCCGGCGATGGGCAAGCCAGCGTCATCGGTATCGGTGGGGCGGGGCGCCACGCTGGCCCTGAACTGCACCATGTGCCACGGCGCGCTCGGCATGAGCCGCTCTGACGCGCCCAACCTGGCAGGGCAATATCCGGAGGTGATCCGTAAGCAGCTGCTCGACTACCAGAGCGGCAAGCGGGCAAGCTCGATCATGACGGCGCTGGCCAGAAACCTGACAGAAGAAAACATCGCCGATCTGGCGGCCTACTATGCCAGCCTGCCGAAGGCGCGCACGGCGCCAACCACCTACGACGAAGCCTTGCCGGCGCTGGTGCGCGTGGGTGACCCCATGCGCAATATCGCCCCCTGTATTTCCTGCCATGGCGGCGTCGACCAGAAACTGGGCGCGCCATGGCTGGAAGGCATGCCAAAACCCTATCTGGTACAGCAACTGGAGGACTTCAAACATGGCCGGCGCACAAATGACGGGCAACAGCAAATGCGCAATATGGCCCGGCCGATGACGGACGAGGAAATCGACAGCGTGGCCACGTTCTATGCCAGAAAGGCGGCGCCCGGGCACCAGTGATCACGCGCCAGCACCATCCAGGCGCCATACGTCACCGAGGTGGCGGCGCCCGCATGGGGCATACAGCAGCAACCGGCCCAGGCCAGCGGTTTTTTTCTTGGGAAGAGAGCGTGGTCGCCTACATCAAAATCACGTCGTACTGCTCCTGATGGTAGGCATTCTCCACCTGCAGCGAGATTTTCTTGCCGATGAAGTCGCCGAGCATGGCCAGGTGCTGCGACTCTTCTTCCAGGAACAGATCCACGACTTCCTGCGAGGCGAGGATGCGGAATTCGCGCGGGTTGAACTGTTTTGCCTCGCGCAGCAGTTCGCGCAGGATTTCATAGCAGATCGTGCGCGAGGTCTTGACTTGACCCTTGCCGGCGCAGGCGGGGCAGGGTTCGCACAGGATGTGGGCCAGCGACTCGCGCGTGCGCTTGCGCGTCATTTCCACCAGACCCAGCGGTGAGAAATTGCTCACCGACACCTTGGTGCGGTCGCGCGATAGCGTGCGTTTCAGTTCGGCCAGCACGGCGTTGCGGTGCTCGGCGTTGTCCATGTCGATGAAGTCGAGGATGATGATGCCGCCCAGGTTGCGCAGGCGCAGCTGGCGCGCGATGGCGTGCGCCGCTTCCAGGTTGGTCTTGAAGATGGTGTCGGCAAAATTGCGTCCGCCGACAAAGCCGCCCGTATTGACGTCGATGGTGGTCATCGCTTCCGTCTGGTCGACGATCAGGTAGCCGCCCGATTTCAGGTCGACTCTGCGACCCAGTGCGCGCAGGATTTCTTCTTCCACGCCGTACAGGTCGAACAGGGGGCGCTCGCCCGTGTAGTGCTGCAAGCGCGTCAGTTCGCTGGGCGTATAGATTTCCGCGAATTCGCGCAATTTCACATAGTTTTCGCGCGAATCGACCTGGATGGTGGCCGTTTCATCGCCGACGAAGTCGCGCAGTACGCGCTGCGCCAGGCTCAAGTCCTGGTGCAGCAGGCTGGTGGCGGGACGCGTGCGCGCGCCGTGCGTGATGGTGCTCCAGGTCTTGCGCAAATAATCGACGTCCGCCTTCAGGTCCGCGTCGGAGGCGTCCTCGGCCATGGTGCGCACGATGTAGCCGCCCTTTTCATCGGGCGGCAGCAGGCTTTGCAGGCGTACGCGCAACTGTTCGCGCTCCGCTTCCTTTTCGATTTTCTGCGAGATGCCGATATGCTTGTCTTGCGGCAGGTACACCAGCATGCGCCCGGCGATGGAAATCTGCGTCGACAGGCGCGCACCCTTGGTGCCGATCGGGTCCTTGATCACCTGCACCGTCAGCACCTGGCCGTCGAAGAGGATTTTTTCAATGGGAGCGGGCGTGGCGTTCTGGCCATCGTGGCCGCGTGCTTCCCAGATGTCGGCCACGTGCAGAAAGGCGGCGCGCTCCAGGCCGATGTCGATGAAGGCCGATTGCATGCCCGGCAACACCCGCACCACTTTGCCGGAATACACATTGCCGGCCAGGCCGCGCGTGAGCGTGCGCTCGATGTGCAATTCCTGCACGGCGCCCTGCAGGATGAGGGCGACGCGGGTTTCTTGCGGCGTGATATTGATCAGGATGTCTTCGTTCATGGAGGCGGGGGAGTGGAGGCAACGAATGACATCATACCCGTGTTCAGGGCAGGGGCAAACCTGCCAGCCTTAGCAACTGTGCAGTTTCGTACAGGGGCAGGCCCATGATGCCGGAATGGCTGCCTTCGATATGCTCGACGAACAGCGCGGCGCTGCCCTGGATGCCGTAGCCGCCGGCCTTGTCGTACGGCTCCGGCGTGGCGCAATACGCGGCGATGGCAGCGGGCGACAGCACGCCGAAGCGCACTTGCGACACCTGCGTGCGCTGCTCCGCGAAGTTCTTGTAGTGCACGGCGATCGAGGTGAGCACCTGATGCGTGCGGCCCGACAGCTGCTGCAGCATGGCCACGGCTTCCGCCCGGTCGGCTGGTTTGCCGAGGATGATGCCGTCGATGGTGACGGTGGTGTCGGCCGCCAGCACGGGGCGCGGGGTCAGGTGGCGGCGGCGCACCAGGTCCCAGGCGAAGGCGGCTTTTTCATTCGACACGCGGGCGACATAGTCGAGTGCCGATTCGCCAGCGAGGACTTCCTCGGTGACATCGGCGCCGCGCGGGCCGTCGCTGCGCAGCAGCAGCAATTCGAAATCGATGCCGATCTGGCGCAGCAGTTCGCGCCGGCGCGGGCTTTTGGAAGCAAGGTAGATCTTGTGATCAGCCGTTTTCATGGGGAGTTCAGACGCGGTGGTAGGGGTGGTTTTGCGTGATCGACCAGGCACGGTACAACTGCTCGGCGAGGATCACGCGCACCACGCCGTGCGGCAGGGTCATGCTGGAGATGCGCAGCATGCCTTCGGCACGCGCCTTGAGTTGCGGATCGAGGCCGTCGGCGCCGCCGATTAAAAAAGCCGTGTCGCGGCCATCCTGCTGCCACGCCATCAACTGCTGCGACAGGCCGACACTGGTCAGGTCCTTGCCGCGTTCGTCGAGGGCGATGATGCGCACGCCCTTGGGCAGGACGGCTTCGATGCGTTCGCGTTCCAGCGCCATCGCCGTAGCGGCGGTCTTGCTGCCGGAACGCTCCACCGGCTTGATTTCTTTCAGCACGATGCGCAGTTCCGGCGGCATGCGCTTCGCGTACTCCGCGAAGCCCGTCTCTATCCAGGCCGGCATTTTATGGCCGACCGCAGCGATGATGAGCTGCATCGAGGCTTACGCTTCGACTTTTTTGATACGCTTGATCACGGTTTTTGCCGGTGCAGCATCGGCTGCCGGTTTGGCCGCGCGCGGGGTGCGCACTTTTTTCTCTGGCAGCGCTTTCAGGGCTTTCACGGCAGCCGCTTCGGTCTTGGTCGGTGCGATTTTCACGGTCTTGCCGACAGCTTTCGAGGCGGCTTTTTTCGCCGGGGCTTTCTTGGCGGCGGTGGCTGCCGTGGCTTTCTTGGCCGGTGTCTTTTTCTCGATCACGGGCGAAACTTCGACCTTGGCCTTGCTGGCCGCCAGATGGCCGCTGATTTTCTTCGGCTCGTCGTCGCTGGCTTTTTTCGGCGCGCGCTTGGCGGCACCCAGCTTGATCGGTGTGTCGCCCCAGATTTCTTCCAGGCGGTAGTAGGCGCGGATAGGTGCTTGCATGATGTGGACGATCATGTCGCCCAGATCGACCAGTACCCATTCGCCCGTTTCCTCGCCTTCCATGCCGATGATTTGGCCACCGGCGTCCTTGACCTTGTCGCGCACCGAGGCGGCCAGCGCCTTGGTTTGACGGTTCGAGGTGCCGGAGACGATCGCGATGCGGTCGAACAGGCTGGTCAGGTGACTCGTTTCGAAGACGGCGATGTCTTGGCCTTTGACGTCTTCAAGGGCGTCAACGACGAGGGTTTGCAGTTTTTTGATGTCCATTTAGCTTTTGTATAAATTATGTTGTTCAATATAGTCTAGCACTAGCGGGGAAACAAGCGAGTTTGCCCGATTCCCCCGTTGTAATGCCGCACGTATTTCGGTGGCGGAGATATCCACCGCGAAGTCCTGTGCCAGATAAGTCAGACCGTGCGGCGTGTTGCGGATGCTGTCCAGTGCCCCCAGGCGGCGCGAAAATTCGTCGGCGACCACTTGCGGTACTGCGGTGTCATTCAGCGCGAAGCCGGGGCGGGCCGCGACGCAGATATGCGCGTATTCAAATAATTGCTGCCATTCGCGCCATGTCGCGAGGCGCTGCAGCTGGTCGGCGCCCATCAGGAAAACGATGGAAGCGCGCGGTCCCAGTTCTGCGCGTACCTGGCGCAAGGTATCGATGGTGTAGCTGGCCTGGCCATGTTCGCTGCGCTCGATCTCCTGGCGGTCGATCACCACGGACAGGGGCAGGCCGGCAAAAGCCAGGCTGGCCATCTCTGCGCGCTGCTGGCCGGTGGCGCCCAGCTTACCCTTTTGCCAGGGCGCGCCGGCCGGAATCACGCGCAGTTCATCGGCGTGCAGCAGGCTGGAAAAATGCGTGCCCAGCGCGACATGGCCACTATGTACCGGATCGTAGCTGCCGCCCAGCAGCGTCACGCATGCCGTACTACCTTCGGTCACGCCTGCAGCCAGTCGCGATGCACGAGGAAGTCAGTATACAACGCCGCTTCGGGACTGCCCGTTTCCGGGTGCCAGTCGTAGCGCCACTTGACCACGGGCGGCATCGACATCAGGATCGCCTCGGTGCGGCCGCCCGATTGCAGGCCGAACAGGGTGCCGCGGTCGAACACCAGGTTAAACTCGACATAGCGCCCGCGCCGGTAGCACTGGAAATCGCGTTCGCGTTCGCCGTAGGGCGTGTCCTTGCGGCGCGCCAGGATCGGCACATAGGCCTCAATGAAGGCGTCGCCGGCGCTGCGCAGCATGGCAAAGCTGTTGTCAAAGCCAAGGGCGTTGAAGTCGTCGAAGAAGATACCACCGGCGCCGCGCGCTTCGTGCCGGTGCTTCAGGTAGAAATAATCGTCGCACCACTGCTTGAACTTCGGATGCAGCTCCGCGCCAAACGGTGCCAGCGCGTCATGGCACACCTGGTGAAAGTGCTTCACGTCGCCCGCGTCGCCATAATACGGCGTCAAATCCATGCCGCCGCCGAACCACCATACGGATTCGCCAGCGGCATTCACGGTGCTGAAAAAGCGCACATTCATGTGTACCGTGGGCGCATACGGGTTACGCGGATGCAGCACCAGCGACACGCCCATCGCTTCCCACGCCTTGCCACCGAGTTCAGGGCGCGCGGCCGCTGCCGATGGCGGCAGTGCGGCGCCGGTGACGTGCGAAAAATTCACGCCGCCACGCTCGAACACATTGCCTTCCTCGATCAGCCGCGAAATGCCGCCGCCGCCCTCGGGGCGCTGCCAGGCATCGGTCAGGAAGGGCTTGCCGTCCTGCGCTTCGAGCGCCTGCACGATACGGCTTTGCAAATCGAGCAAATAAGCCTTGACGGCCGAAGGAGAGGGAGTTGACGACATCGCGTGGGCCGACGAGGCCGAAATAAAAAAGTAAGGACGGATTGTACCCTGTTACGCGTTTTTGTGATAGGGCGGCGCTTGCGCTGTGCGCTTTTGTTGTGGTTTAGGGCGCCGGTGGCGTGGCGCCGTCCTGCACCACGGTGATGGACAGGTCTGCGCCGGCGCCGGGCAGGCGCGCACTCTCCACAGCGTGCGCGGCGCGCTGTTGCAGGTCGCGCCGCTCAACGCTTTGCGCGGCGACGGTGGCTGCGGCGGGAGCGGACGCCTGCCTGGAGACGATGGCGCGGGCCGCAAAGGCCAGTACCAGCAGTATCAGCGCGGCCCTCACCCAGGTTCCCGGGCGCGCATAGGCGGGGCGCTCCCGGCGGGCCTGGCGCGCGGCGGCGTCGACGATGATGCGGCCCAGCTCCGAGCCGTGCTGGCGCGTGCGCAGTAACTCGAATTGCTGCGCCGTCAAGGTGCCTTGCCGCAGCATGTCGCGCAGGGCGGCGATGGGCGAGGCGAGCAGACGGTCCCCGGACAATCTGGCGTGGGCGGCGTCGCGTTGCCACTGGCTGATCAGATCTTCGTCGTACAGGGTGTTGATGGCCTGGCGGTTGACCAGCTTTAGCGCGTCGGCGGCCAGTTGCTGGCGTTCGAGCAGGGCCGCGCCGCCATGCCGGCGCGGCAGCTCCTGTACGCGCCGCAGGAAGTCGTCCTGCGGCAGCAGGTCGGTGCGCAGCAGCCATGCCAGCGCCTCGGCGGCACTCGCGTCGGCCGCCAGTCGTGGCATGTCGACGTCGTCTTCCTCGTCCAGGGCGAGAATCTCCAGTTCGGCGATGGCGTCGTCGAGTTCATTGTCCGTGATCAGGCGGAGTTGGCGTACCTGGGTGAGGGCGGGATGGATGTGACTGGTCATGGGCTGTAACTTTGCCTGAAAGGCAAAATCTTAGCGCAAGCCCCGTTTTTCCGGCGCGCCTATGCAAACGGGGCCGGCGCGGATGCATTCCGCGCCGGCCCCGCCGTTTGCCGCCAACGGCATGCTTAGTGCTTCAGGCCGCGCCAGCCGATGTCGCGGCGGTACTGCGCGCCGTCGAAATGGATTTTTTCCACCGTTTCATACGCCTGCTTCTGCGCCATCTTGATGCTGTCGCCCAGGCCCACCACGCACAGCACGCGGCCACCGTTGGTGACCAGGCGCTCGCCTTCGATGCGGGTGCCCGCATGGAAGGTGACGGAGTCGATGGTTTCGGCCGGGATGTCGCCGATCGGCGTGCCCTTGACGGTATCGTCCGGGTAGCCGGCGGCAGCCATCACGACGCCGACGGCCGTGCGGCGATCCCATTCCAGCTCCACGGCGTCGAGCGTGCCGTTGACGGCGTGCTCCATGACGGTCACCAGGTCGGTTTTCAGGCGCGTCATGATGGGTTGCGTTTCCGGGTCGCCCATGCGGCAGTTGAATTCCAGGGTCTTCGGCGTGCCCTTGTCGTCGATCATCAGGCCGGCGTACAGGAAGCCCGTAAACGTGATGCCGTCCTTGGCCATGCCCTGGATGGTCGGCACGATGATTTCGCGCATGACGCGCGCATGCATGGCCGGCGTGACGATCGGTGCCGGCGAATACGCGCCCATGCCGCCCGTGTTCGGGCCCTGGTCGTGGTCCTTCAGGCGCTTGTGGTCCTGGCTGGTGGCCAGCGGCAGGATGTTCTTGCCGTCGCACATGACGATGAAGCTCGCTTCTTCGCCGGCGAGGAATTCCTCGATGACGATGCGCGCGCCGGCGTCGCCGAACTGGTTGTCTGCCAGCATCATGTCGACCGCCTGGTGTGCTTCTTCCAAGGTCATGGCAACCACCACGCCCTTGCCGGCGGCCAGGCCGTCGGCCTTGATGACGATGGGCGCGCCCATGGCGTCGATGTAGGCGTGCGCTGGAGCGACATCGGAAAACGTCTGGTAAGCGGCTGTCGGGATGCCATGGCGTTGCATGAAGGCCTTGGCGAAGTCTTTCGACGATTCCAGCTGCGCCGCCTCTTTCGTGGGGCCGAAGATTTTCAGGCCGCGCGAGCGGAACAGGTTGACGATGCCCGCCGCCAGCGGCACTTCCGGACCGACGACCGTGAGGCCGATGTGTTCCTGCTGAACGAAGTCGGCCAGCAATCGCGGGTCGCTGATGTCGAGATTGACCAGGCGCGCATCGCGCGCGGTGCCGCCATTGCCCGGCGCGACATACACCATCTGTATGCGTTCGGACTGGGCCAGTTTCCAGGCCAGGGCGTGTTCGCGGCCGCCAGAGCCGACTACCAGAATTTTCATAGGGACCGTTCGTTCAGTGTGGGTTGCAGGGCGGCGGTGCCGCCCTTGTGTGCAGAGTGATTAATTCTCTAGATTAATTCTCTATTAATGCGTTGGTGAAGACTTCCTGGACGTCGTCCAGCAGCTCCAGCGCATCGATCAGCTTTTGCATCTTGATGGCGTCGTCGCCCGCGTAGACGGTTTCCGTCGCCGGTTTCATGATGACTTCGGCCACTTCGGCCTTGAATCCGGCCGCTTCCAGCGCTTCCTTGACGGTGGCGAAATCGTGCACGGGGGTCAGCACTTCGAAGCCGCCTTCCTCGTCGGCGATGACATCGTCGGCGCCCGCTTCCAGCGCCGCTTCCATCAGTTTGTCTTCGTCGGTGCCCGGCGCGAACAGCAATTGGCCGCAGTGCTGGAACATGAAGGCGACGGAGCCTTCGTTGCCCATGTTGCCGCCGTTCTTGTTGAAGGCGTTGCGCACTTCGGCCACCGTGCGCACCTTGTTGTCGGTCATGCATTCGACGATGACGGCTGCGCCGCCCACGCCGTAGCCTTCGTAGCGCACTTCTTCGTAGTTGGCGCCATCGACACCGCCGCTGCCGCGGTTGATCGCGCGCTGGACGTTGTCTTTCGGCATGTTCGCGTCAGCCGCCTTGTCGACCGCCAGGCGCAGGCGCGGATTGGTGATGGCGTCGGCGCCGCCCATGCGGGCCGCGACCGTGATTTCCTTGATCAGGCGCGTCCAGATTTTGCCGCGCTTGGCATCGGTGGCAGCCTTTTTATGCTTGATATTGGCCCATTTGCTATGTCCTGCCATGTCGAATCTTCCTTAGACGGGTGTTCAATTGTGGCCGACATTTTAGCATATTGCCCCCCTGCCAAGCGGCATGGCCCCGTCATCAAGCCGACACATTTTGTTGTTAAAATGACGCGCTTTCATCTTATGCATTATTTGATGCGGCTGCGCATGCACGAACTCATGCATCATCCCATCACCTCCACTCATAACTAAGATTAATAAAGGGCGCGACATCATGGCAAGTCAAATGGATAGACGGCAGTTCCTGAAGCTGGGCGGCTTCATCACGGTTTCCGTGGCTACCGCCGGGCTCACCGCCTGCGGCAGCACCGACTACAGCGACCATGGCGTGCCCCTGGCCAGCGGCAGCGACTGGAAATTCCCGCAAAGCGTGGCCTCGGGCGATCCGCGCGCCGACAGCGCCATGCTGTGGACACGCGTCGTGCCCGCCAGTTTCGACGCCGTCGCGCCCGCCGTGGCCGGCAAGTCGGACGTGACCGTGCGCCTGATCGTCAGCGTGGCGGACAATACGGCCGCGCTGGGCAGCAACACGGCCCTGGCCGGCACACCGATCGTCGATGCGACATTGCCGCTGAAAGCCGATTTCGACAACACCTTGCGCCACAAGGTGACGGGTTTGCAACCAGGCCAGGTGTATTTTTACCAGTTCATCGCCGGCGACGTGCGCTCGAACGTGGGCCGCTTCAAGACGGCGCCTGCTGTCGCGGCCGACGTGAGCCAGTTGCAGTTCGCCTACCTGACGTGCCAGGACTGGAGCATCAACCACTGGGGCGCGCTGTCGCATATCGCCGCCAACGAGTCGCTCGACTTCATCGTCCACCTGGGCGATTACATCTATGAAACGGTGGGCGAGGCCTTCCAGAGCGGCGCCGTGGAAAGCCGCCATGACCAGCTGAAATTGCCGGATGGCACTTACAAGAGCGGCAACGCCGGCGCCAAGTACGCCACCACGGTGGCCGACTATCGCTACCTGTACAAGAAATACCGCACCGATACGCGCCTGCAAGCCGTGCACGAGCGCTTCGCCTTCATCGCCATCTGGGACGACCACGAGTTCACGGACGACGCCTGGCAGGACGCTTCCACCTATGAAGGCATCGTGGCGACGGACGGCAGCGACCTGCACCAGCCAAATCGCCGCCGCAGCGCCAACCAGGCCTGGTTCGAATACATGCCGGCCGACGTCACCTTCGATGCCGCCGCGACAACGTTCCAGAATATCCAGATTTACCGCGATTTCCAGTTTGGCAAACTGATGCAGCTGGTGATGACGGACGAGCGCCTGTACCGCGCCGATCATGCGATTGCCGAGTCGACTATCAACCCCGCCACGGGCAAGCCGCTGGGCAGCATCGGCAGCCGCTACCTGGTGCCGCAAGCGCTGTTCGACAGCGTGGAAGGGCAGAAAATGGCCGCCGCCACCAAGGCCGGCGCCGACCCGCTGGCAGCCGTGGGCATGCTGGGCAGCACGCAGCGCGACTGGTGGAGGGGCAAGATGAAGGCGGCCACGTCCACCTGGAAGCTGTGGGGCAATGAAGTGTCCCTGCTGCGCATGGGCCTCAATGGCACGGATGCGATTGCCACCCTGCTGGCCCTGAGCGCCATGGCGAACGTGGGCAAGGCCATCGCCAGCACGCTGCCTTTGGTGGGCGGCAACGTGCCGCTGGCCTGCGCCATCGTGGCCGCTTCGACGGCGGGCGCGTCATCGGGCGTGGCGCAAACGGCGGCCATGGCGATTGCCGGCGCCGCAGCCAACGCCGGTGCGCAGGGGGCCGCAGCCGTGGGCGCCGGCTTGAGCGCGGCCCAGGCCGGCATCACGGTAGCCGCCTACAACAGCGGCTCGCCCGTCGCCGCGGCGCAAGTGATCGCCTTTGGCTGGATCAAGCCCGATGTGCAGGCCAAGGGCGCAGCATCGAGCTTTGTCGCCGCGTCCGGCCAGCAAGCGGCGCTGGCGCCATTCTTCACGCGCTTCCTGCTCAATTGCGACCAGTGGGATGGCTACAACAGCGAGCGCAAGAACCTGATGGCGCACTTGAAAACGAATGCCATCGGCAACGTGGTGGCGATTACCGGCGATATCCACTCCTTCTTTGCGGGCACGGTCAGCGATGACTTCGATGCGGCTGGCGGCGGCACGCCCGTCATGGTGGACCTGGTGTCGGCCGGTGTCAGCTCCGATTCCTTCTTCAGCTACCTGAAGTCGGCCGCCGGCAGCATGGGCGATATCGGCACTCTCGTCAGCTATCCGTTGGCCATTCCCGTCACGGGCCTGGGCACGGTCAATCTCGACATCAATCTGCTCGACTACACCATGGGCAAGGCGGCGCCTACCGTGGACAGCCTGCTTGAGCAACTGCGCGTGCAGCTGCGCGGTGCGCTGGCAGCCAAGGGCGTGCCGGAAGTGCAGCTCGATGCCACAGTGGCGGCCGTGCAGGCGGGCTTGAAAGCGAGCACTGACTTCAATGCAACCCTGCTGGGCCTGGCGCAGCAATTGTCCGGCTTGGGTAACAATCCGTGGATCAAGCATCTGAACACGGATGCGCAGGGCTACACGGTGGTCACCTTGACGCCGGGCAAGCTGGTGGCGCAGTTCAAGCAAGTCAACAAGCTGATCGGCACGGCTGCGCCGGCGAACGTGATTGCGCGCGTGACGACCGCCACGGTAGCGGCTGGTACGGCGGGGGTCAGTATTTCCTAAGCCGCCGCTGGAATGGGGGCTGGCGGCCGGTGCGGAGGGGCCGGCCCGGCAAACTTGTGCTTATCCATTACAATCTGGGCATGAGCTCCAGTTCCCCGCAAGCAACCCCATCTTCGCTTCCCCGTTCCGTCTACCTCGGTGGCCTGGCCATCGCCGTGGGCGGGGCGGTGCTGTTTTCCACCAAGGCCATCGTCGCCAAGCTGCTGTACCGCTACCAGATCGACGCCGTCACCCTGATCGCCTTCAGGATGATTTTTTCGCTGCCCGTCTTCGCCGTCATCGCCTGGTGGAAGATGCGCACGGAGCCGCCGCTGTCGACCAGCGACCGCTGGCGCCTGGTCGGGCTGGGTCTCGTCGGCTACTACCTGTCCAGCTATCTGGATTTTCTTGGCTTGCAATATATTTCTGTGGGGCTGGAACGGCTGATCCTGTTTCTCACGCCCACCTTCGTGCTCCTGATTACCACCGTGTATTTCAAGCAGAGCATCAGCCGCTTGCAATGGCTGGCCTTGCTGACCTCGTATTGCGGCATCGTGCTGGTCTTCGTGCACGACTTGCAGGGCGGCGCCAGCAATGTGGCGCTGGGTTCCACTTTGGTGCTGGGCTCGGCCTGTTCGTATGCCGTGTATCTGCTGGGCTCGGGCGAGCTGGTCAAGCGTATCGGCTCGATGCGGCTCGTTTCCTACGCGATGTGCGTGGCCAGCTTTGCCTGCATCGCCCAGTTTTTTATTTTGCGTCCCGTTGAACTGCTGATCCAGCCCATGCCCGTGTATGGCCTGTCCTTGCTCAATGGCATCTTTTGCACGGTGATGCCCGTCTTCATGACGATGATCGCCGTCGAACGCATCGGCGCACCCGTCGCCTCGCAGGCGGGCATGATCGGCCCCGTCTCGACCCTGTTCCTGGGCGCCTTGATACTCGATGAACCGATTACCAACTGGCAATTGGCAGGCACCAGCCTGGTATTGGCCGGTATTTACTTGCTATCGAAAAAGAAATAATTCCTCCACCCACTGAAATGGTCCTCACCATGAAAACACGCATCGCCCTGATTGCCCACGATAAGAAAAAAGATGACATGATTACCCTGGCGGGCGAATACCTGGACTTTCTCAAGGGTTGCGAACTGTCGGCCACGGGCACCACGGGCGGCCGCCTGATCAATGAGCTGGGCTTGCAAGTGGAGCGCAAGCATTCGGGCCCGTTCGGCGGCGACTTGCAGATCGGCTCCCTGCTGGTGGAAGGCTTGATCGATTGCGTGATTTTCCTGCGCGACCCGATGACGCCGCAGCCGCACGAGCCGGACATCAACGCCCTGGTGCGCGCCTGCGACGTGCACAACGTGGCGTGCGCAACGAATCTGTCATCGGCGCACCTGGTGCTGTCGCAGCTGCAGGCGCGGGCCAACGCGGCCGCCTGACGTTTTTCCCGATTCTTCTTCAAGGAGCATATTGTGAGCGCAACGATTACCACCAAGGCCATCCGCGTACAGCGCGTGGGCGGCCCGGACGTGATGGAGTATGTGGATGTGGAACTGCCGCCGCCCGGTCCCGGCGAGGCGCGCGTGAAACACGAGGCCATCGGCCTCAATTTCATCGATGTGTATTTCCGCTCAGGCCTGTATCCGCAGCCGCTGCCCAATGGCCTCGGTGTCGAGGGCGCGGGCATCGTCGAGGCGGTGGGCGAGGGCGTCACGGAAGTCAAGGTCGGTGACCGGGTGGCGTACGCGGCGCGCATCAATGGCGCGTATGCGCAGCAGCGCAACTTGCCGGCGGCCCTGCTGCTGGCGCTGCCCGAGCGCATCGCTTTCGATACGGCGGCCGCCATGATGCTGCAAGGCTTGACGGTGCAATACCTGTTCCACCGCACGGTAGCCCTGAAGGCGGGCGACACCATCCTGTTCCACGCGGCCGCGGGCGGCGTGGGCCTGATCGCCTGCCAGTGGGCGAAAGTGTTGGGCGTGAACTTGATCGGCACGGCCGGTTCCGATGAAAAGGCGGCGCTGGCAAAGGCGCATGGCGCGGCCCACGTGATCAACTACAACACGGAAAACTTCGTCGAGCGCGTGCGCGAGATCACGGGCGGCAAGGGCGTTTCTGTCGTCTACGATTCCATCGGCAAGGATACGTTTACGGGCTCGCTCGACTGCCTGGCGCCGCTGGGCATGATGGTCAGCTTCGGCAATGCCTCCGGCCCCGTGCCGGCGTTTACCTTGTCCGAGCTGGCCTCGCGCGGTTCGCTCTTCCTCACGCGCCCGGCCCTGTTCAGCTATGCCTCGAACCGCGCGAACCTGGAAGAGATGGCCGCCTCGCTGTTCGGCGTCGTCAGCAGCGGCGAAGTACAGATCGAGATCAACCAGCGCTACAATCTGGCCCATATCGCCCAGGCGCACACGGATCTGGAAGGGCGCAAGACCACCGGCTCGACCATCATCGTGCCATGAGCGGCGCCAATGACGGCACGCCGAAGTTCGGCCGCCTGCTGGTCGTGTTGTTATTGGCCGTGGCCCTGATCGGCGTGCTCACCTTTGCCGCCGAGGCGTATTATTCTTAAGGATGAAAAAACCGGCTTGCGCATTGCTGCACAAGCCGGTTTTTTTAGAGCGTCAGCTACTTATTCCACTTTGACTTCCACCTTGCGGGGCACGCCGCTTTGTCCAGGGAAGTCGGCAAAGGCGCTGGCTACCATGGCCGGCATTACCTGCGACGTGGCGCGCTTGTTGCTGGTCGATTGCACGGTCACGTCATACAGTTTCTTGCCGCTGCGGTCATTGATCGTGACGCGCAATTCGCGTTCGTATTTATGGCGCACGCTTTCTTCGACTTCCATCGGACCATACCAGTAGGGGTTGTAGCCAAAGCGGCCATAGCCTGGCCAGGCGCCGTAGCGGTAGCCGTAGCGGCCAGGCCAGTAGCCAGGGCCATACCAGAATGGATCGGACGCCTGCAGCACGCGCTCAGGATAGTCGACGGTGGAAAAATGCATCGCCACGCGCAAATTGGCTGCCGCCGGGCCGGAAGCTTCGCCGAAGCCGTGCTTGGCCAGTTCCGCGCGCACCAGGTTCTGGTAGCTGCGGTATTCCAGCGTGTCGTTTTCCGCCGCTGGCGCTTCAAACGCATACGATTTGTCCTGCAATTGCGCAGGCCATTCATGGAAGACGGTCACATCGCTGCGTATGGTGGTGGCGCATCCGGTCAGCAACACGGTCAATGCGGCCATCATGATGGTGAGATATCGTTTCATTGCAGACCTCCTGATAGTAGACGCAATTCATCGCTTAGTATTATAAGAATAGTTCTATTTGTTTCCATTCATTATTACAGAATGTTACCTGAGATGTCTGCGTGTAAGGGAATCCAACATTCCTGAGCTGAATCGCGACTATCGGGGGCTGGTGTTGGTAAAATAGGCTTTTGCCTCCGCTCCCACCCAAATCCCTATGCGCACAGACAGCCCTCAGACGATTTACCGCAAAGATTACACGCCGCCCAGCTTCCTGGTCGACAGCGTCGAACTTGGTTTCGATCTCGATCCCGCCCGCACAGTGGTGGCGAGCCGGATCCGCATGCGCCACAACCCGGCCAGCAGCAGCCGTAGCATCGAATTGCACGGCGAACACATCGAACTGGTGATGGTGCGCCTGAATGGCAAGCTGCTGAAGCCGTCGCAGTACAAGCTGACGGCCAGCATGCTGACCATTCCGAAGGCGCCCGACGAGGTGTTGCTCGATATCGAGACCGTGCTGGCGCCGCAAGACAATACCTCGCTGTCCGGCCTGTATGTGTCGAACCATAATTTCTTCACGCAATGCGAAGCGGAAGGCTTCCGCCGCATCACCTTCTTCCCGGACCGCCCGGACGTGATGGCCAAGTACACGGTCATGCTGCGCGCCGACAAGGACAAATATCCGGTGCTGCTATCGAACGGCAACCTGATCGAAGAGGGCGACCTCGGTGATGGCCGCCACTACGCCAAGTGGGAAGACCCGTTCAAGAAACCATCCTACCTGTTCGCTCTGGTGGCGGCGCGCCTGGTGTGCCAGGAAGAGCGCTACACCTTGAAGTCCGGCCGCGAAGTGCTGCTGCAGGTGTGGGTGGAAGACGGTAACCTGGATAAAACCGATTACGCCATGCAGTCGCTGAAAAACTCGATTCGCTGGGACGAGGAGCGCTTCGGCCTGGAACTGGACCTGGACCGCTTCATGATCGTCGCCGTGGGCGATTTTAATATGGGCGCCATGGAAAACAAGGGTTTGAACATCTTCAATACCAAGTATGTGCTGGCCAATTCGCGCGTGGCGACCGACGTCGATTACGCAGGCATCGAAGCGGTGGTGGGCCATGAATACTTCCATAACTGGACCGGCAACCGGGTCACGTGCCGCGACTGGTTCCAGCTGTCGCTGAAGGAAGGCTTGACGGTGTTCCGCGACCAGGAATTCTCGGCCGACATGATCGGCACGGACACGGGCCGCGCCGTCACGCGCATTGACCAGGTGCGCACCTTGCGCCAGGCGCAGTTCCCTGAGGATGCCGGTCCGATGGCCCATCCCGTGCGTCCCGATTCTTTCGTCGAGATCAATAACTTTTATACGGTCACGATCTACGAAAAAGGCGCCGAAGTGGTGCGCATGGTCCAGACCCTGGTGGGCCGCGACGGTTTCCGCAAGGGCATGGACCTGTACTTCGAACGCCACGATGGCCAGGCCGTGCAGTGCGACGACTTCCGCGCCGCCATGGCGGACGCGAATGGCCGCGATTTTACGCAATTCGAACGCTGGTACAGCCAGGCCGGCACGCCGGTGGTGACGGCTTCCACGCGCTACGACGCTGCCAGCCAGACGTTCGAGCTGACCCTGGCGCAAAGCTGCCCCGCCACGCCGGGCCAGCCGAAGAAACTGCCATTCCACATTCCCGTCACCGTCGGCTTGCTGGCAGCGGACGGCCGCGACCTGCCGCTGTACGTGGACGGCGTGGCGTCGAACGGCGCCACCAGCGTCGTGCTGGAGCTGACCGAAGCGTCGCAGACCTTCCGCTTCACGAATGTGAAGGAAGCACCCGTACCTTCGCTGCTGCGCGACTTTTCCGCGCCCGTGGTGCTGGAATGCGGCTATACCGATGCGCAGCTGCTGCACCTGTTCCGTCACGACAGCGACCCGGTGAACCGCTGGGAAGCTGGCCAGCGCCTGGCCATGGAGCGCCTGCTGAAACTCACGGGTGCCGTCGCCGCCGGAGAGGCCTTGGTGCTGGACGACACTTTCATCGAAGCGCAGCGCGCCTTGCTGGCCGACGAAACGCTGGATGCGGCTTTCCGCGAACTGGCCTTGATCCTGCCATCGGAAACCATCATCGCCGAGCGCCTGGCGCAAGTCGACCCGCAGGCGATCCACACGGCGCGCCAGTTCATGCGCCGCACCATCGCGGCCGCCTTGACGCCCGAATTGCTGGCGCAATACCACGCCAACCAGACGCCGGGCGACTACAGCCCGGACGCGCTGTCGGCCGGCAAGCGCGCGCTGAAAAACCTGGCCCTGTCCTACCTGCTGATCGCACCAGGCAATACTGAACTGGCGCTGGCGCAGCAGCAGTTCGACAGCGCCGGCAACATGACGGACCGCGCGGCCGCCCTTGGCGCCCTGATACACTCGGGTTCCGCATCGCACGCGCAGGCCGCACTGGTCAGTTTCTATGCCGACTTCGAGAACGAAGCGCTGGTGGTCGACAAGTGGTTCGCCATGCAGGCGGCCGCGCCAACGACCGATGTGCAGGCCGTGCGCCAGTTGATGACGCATCCGGCCTTCACCTTGAAAAATCCGAACCGCGCGCGCAGCCTGATCTTCAATTTCACCAACGGCAATCCGTCGCAATTCCATGCGCAAGACGGCAGCGGCTACGCCTTCTGGGCCGAGCAAGTCATCGCGCTCGATGCCCTGAACCCGCAAGTGGCCGCGCGCCTGGCGCGCTCCATGGATCGCTGGCGCCGTTACGTGCCTGCGCTGCAAAGCCACATGCGCGACGCACTGGAAAAAGTCGCCGGCCAGGCCAGCTTGTCGAATGATGTGATGGAAGTCGTCAGCAAGGCGCTGGCCAATTAACACCGCAATAATCATCAAAACAAAAGGGATTTCATGAAACGCATCAGTCTTACGCAATACCTGGTTGAAGAGCAGCGCTCGAACAACAGCATTCCGGCCGAACTGCGCCTGCTGATCGAAGTCGTCGCGCGCGCTTGTAAAACCATCAGTCACGCTGTCGGCAAGGGTGCCCTCGGTGAAGTGCTGGGCACGGCCGACACGGAAAACGTGCAGGGCGAAGTGCAGAAAAAGCTCGACATCATCTCCAACGAGATCCTGCTCGAAGCGAACGAATGGGGCGGCCACCTGGCGGCCATGGCGTCGGAAGAGATGGAATCGATTCACCCGATTCCGAACCGCTATCCGAAGGGCGAATACATGCTGCTGTTCGACCCACTGGATGGCTCGTCGAACATCGATGTCAATGTCTCGATCGGCACCATCTTTTCGGTGCTGAAAGCGCCGGAAGGCATGGGGCAGCCGACCGAGCAGGACTTCATGCAGGCGGGCAGCAAGCAGGTCGCCGCCGGCTACGCCGTGTACGGCCCGCAAACCATGCTGGTACTGACCTTCGGCAATGGCGTGAACTGCTTCACCCTGGATCGCGAGATGGGTTCGTGGGTCCTCACGCAAAGCAATATGCAGATTCCGCCGACGACCAAGGAATTTGCCATCAACATGTCGAACGCGCGCCACTGGCATCCGCCCGTGAAACGCTATGTCGATGAACTGCTGGCCGGCGACACGGGCCCGCGCGGCAGCAACTTCAACATGCGCTGGATCGCCTCGATGGTGGCCGACGTGCACCGCATCCTGAACCGCGGCGGCATCTTCATGTACCCGGCCGACCTGCGCGATACGTCGATGCCGGGCAAGCTGCGCCTGATGTATGAAGCGAACCCGATGGCCTTCATCGTCGAACAGGCCGGTGGCGCCGCCACCGACGGCCAGCAGCGCATCATGGACATCGCCCCGCACAAGCTGCACCAGCGCGTGCCCGTGTTCCTCGGCTCGAAGGAAGAAGTGGCCCGCGTGACGGCCTATCACGTTGAGTAAAAAAACCGCACTTTTCAGCGCTTTTTAGCGGCTCGCAGCCGGGCCGCTAAAAAAAATGAAAAAAGATCGCGTTGACACTAGCAAATTTTGTGCATTGTTTGTAGAATGTGGGTCTTCGCCGTTGTAGCTCAGTTGGTAGAGCAGCACATTCGTAATGTGAAGGTCGCCAGTTCGATTCCGGCCAACGGCACCAAGTATTCGCAGTAGAAAAAACCACCGCTCAAACGGTAATGCCGTTCAGTTAAGACTGGACGGCATTTTTATTTTGGGGCTTGTAAACGCCCGGACCAGCTGTTAACCTGTATGGCTATGCTCGATGACACTCTCCATTTCCTGGCAAATT
>NZ_JBNYXM010000037.1:0-47478 GCF_051380665.1 Janthinobacterium lyxosi | reverse complement strand
CAATATCCCGCAGCGCGCCTTACACCACCAGACACCCATCCAGGCGCTCAAAGAGTGGCAGGCAAAGAAGCCGGATTTATTTGTTAAACGCGTTTATAACCAAGCGGGTCTTGACAAGTACACCTCAGTATGCCGACCCCAACCGTTTCAAACGCCCGGTGCGGACCCGCATGCCGGTTGGTGTGGGAGGGGTGCAGTCATTGTGGCAGCCCCCTATCTATCCCGATTCAGGCACACAAAATGGTGTCAGGAGCCGCATATTATCAGGGGAGGCACGAATTGAATACCTAAAAAAATTAAATATTAATTTCAAAATGGTGGTCGGCCGTGCTGGATTGCACATACACGAAATAGATTGTTGAAATCTATCAAAAAGTAACAATTTGTTTTTGATTTAATTTTTCGCGCCAATATAATGTGGCACATGGTGTGTAATATTTGCAATTGTTATTGGTGGTCTCTTAATTTTGTTTTTCATTGTTTTTAAATTCAGTTACAATAAATTCCGTGCGGAAATAATTTTGCATATGGGGCTGACGCGTGCAGGAAATGTGACATGTTTCGCCAGGTTTGGCTGGTCGGGGGTGTGGCTATTTTTTTTGCATTGCCGGGATGATTTCTATCACTATTGCCATTGAATTACCTGTCAAGCGGGTATTCATGCTGGATGGTATTGGGAGTCTTGCATGTCTTATGCTGCCTTCAACCTGTTTTTTTATTTGAAACGAATACTACAATGATGAATCCGATTTTTTCTCCGTCAAAAATGAGCACGGCAGTGTTGTGTGCGCTGACGTTTGTTGCGTCGAACGTGGCGGCGCAGGAATCCGCCTATTCCGATCTGAATTCTTGCGTGCAGTCGGAGCAGGTGACGGCGACGGCCAAGGGCGCCGCCGTGGGCGCCTTGACGGGTCTGGGGGCATCGTTATTCGGTGGCATGAAGAAAAAAGATGCTATCAAGGCAACGGCGTTGGGCGCATTGGCTGGCGGTGGCATCGGTTTCGTGAAGGCCTATTACGAGGCCACCAACACCTGCTACACCAAGAATCCAAGCTGGGTGCCAGCATCGAACATCACCCGCTCGGCAACGCTGGCACAAGCCAAGAAAGCGGCCAAGTACAAGCCGAGCGAGGGTATCAAGACCGCCATCATGGGCATCGACATGCCGACTTCCGTGCCAAGCGGAACTGCCAGCATTCCCATGAGTACCAAATTCACGGTGCTCACGCCGGATGATGCCGAAACACCGGTGGAAATATCGCGGAAAATCTACATTATCGAAAACGGTAAAGAAGAGCCGATGCCGTTTACGGCTGGTCGGAGCTCGGAAGTCAAGACGTTCGAACCGGCACAGCACACCGATACCATTAACTTCCCATTGTCCTCGGATTTCAAGCCTGGCATGCAGCTGCGTTATGAAGTCCAGATGAAAACCGCCAGCACGCCGGTGGTGACGGAATCGAAGACAGTTACCATTATTTAAGCTTTATTCGAAATTTCTGGTAACGCACAGGCTGCCCTGTTATCGGGCGGCTTGCCTGCATTTTTTTCCTTCCCTTCATAAGTGCATCCCATGATGAAATCGCTATGGCGTAGTTGTGCCGTCCTTGCCATGCTGTTGCTTGGTGGTTGTGCCGCTAATCAATTACCAGGCTATCAACCGGTTTATTATTCCTACGACGTGCCGCCGGAATTACTGCAGAAAATTGCGGTGAAATTCAGGCAGCACGGATTACATGACGCCACGGTGGTGCGCGATCAGGTGGGGCGCGTGCGCTTGGCTGGCAGCTATCAGAATGAGCTGCAGGTGGAGCGGGCTTTCGTGATTGCCCAATCCATCGTGGGATTGAAGACGACCTCGCCGCTTTATCCGGAGAATATCAAGGAACGGCACTGGGAACGGGATGCGCAGCAAGCCAGCGCCGATTTCTTCAAGCAGCGCAACGCGCAAAAACTGGCCATCCTGGGCGCGCCGCAAAAGCGCGCGCTGGTGGTGGGAATTAATACATTTCGCGATAACGCAGTACTCAAACCTATCCAGGGAGAGGATGATGCGCGCGTCGTGGCCGGCCACCTACAGCGCGCTGGCTACCAGGTGACGTCGCTGTTCGGCGGGCAAGCAACAAAGACGAATATCGAGGCGAAGATCGCCGAAGTGGGCAACAGCCTGCGCGGCAATGACAGCCTGTTCATCTACATGTCCAGCCATGGCACGCCACCGGTGCCCTCGGCCGATGGCATCGATCAGCGCCGTATGTCCATCATTGCGGTCGATTCCGGTAGTACCGATGGCCTCAAACGTGGCAAGACCGATTATTTGCTGCACCTGCAGGAAACGGCCGTCTCGGATAGCCTGGTGCAGCAACTGGCGCAAAAGCCCAGCCGCGAGACGCGCGTCTTCATCGATACCTGCTACAGCGGCGAAATGCTGAACGACGTCCAGGATGAGTCGATGGCGTTCATCCTGAAGGCCAACAACGGCCAGCCCGAACGCGAAGGCATCTCGCTGGCAGCCTGGACGGGCGAGAAATATACGGCCAAGGCCATCGTCTTCAGCCCCGACGAGGCGGCGGCCAACGACAAGGCGCGGCGCCAGGGCGTGCCGCAGAAGATCGACCGCAGCCGCAGTGGCTACACGGTGATTACGGCGACCAGCGCCGGACAGAAGGCGCTTGGTCCCGAGCAGCATATCGGTGTATTCCCGAATCCGTTGGTGCCGTCGAAAACCCTCAAGGGATCTTTCTTTACACAAACGTTCTTTGCCTACCTCGAGCGCACTCAGGGTGATATCGAGCCAGCCTTTGAGAGTGCCCGGATCTTTACGGCAGAGACTGCGAATCGCGTCAGCAAGGGCGCGGAACAGCAAATGCCCCGCAAGTACACCACTTTCCCTGCCAAGCAAGACAACCTGTACCTGTAAAACCACCAGCGGGCAGGCGCCTGGTGGCTGCCCGCGTGACTTTTGGAAAGCGAATCATGCAAAAAACAATCATTGCACTCTCCCTCGCCCTGTTGATGAACGGCGCTGCTGCGCAAGAGGGCTACAGCGCCAAATCGCTGTTTTTTGCCGAAGATGGCGGCGTATCGACGGCCAACACGGGCACGCCGGCGCTTGCCGAACCCGTCAAGGCAGCGGCCAAGAAGGCCGCCCCCAAGAAAACCGTGGTGGCAACGGCCAAGAAGAGCAAGGCCGATGCACAGATCGGCACGAGCTACTTCATCCGTATCAAGAATGGCGACGGTTCTACGCGCGATGTCCTGGCCAGCCGCAAATTTAACACCGGCGAGAAGTTCCAGTTGGGCGTCAAGGTTAATCGCCCATCGTACGTGTATGTGCTGAACCAGGCCCCGGATGGCAAGGTCACGCAGATCTATCCGCAGCCGGGCAAGGATAATTTCATCGATGCCATGGGCACGGTATTCCTGCCGGGGCGCGGCGCCTTCGAGTTCGAAGGTCCTCCAGGCACCGAGCAGTTGCTGGTGTACATGTCACCCAAGCCGCTGGACGTGCCTGCCACGGCAAAGATCAACAGCCTGCAGCCGGACCTTGTGGCCAGCAACAGCGGTTTCAGCAATCCAAGCGGCCCCGCCTGCCCGCCACCGGCACAGGCCGTGGCCTCGGCCGGCACTCCGGTCGTGACCGGCGCCACCGAGTGGCAAACCGTCGATCCTGCGCAGCCGCAGCTGGCCGATGCCGGCTACAGCGCCAAGAGCGTGGTTTTCACGCCCGATAGCGAATGCACCGCCGCGCCTGCCGCAGGCCAGGGCTATGCCTCGAAAGCCATCGTGTTCAGCGAAGACGTACAGCCTGACACGGGTGGCCACGTGGCGGCCTACATCGTCAAGACCCTCACGTCCAAGGACGACGGCCTGTACCTGAAATTGCAGCTGTCGCATCAATAAATCCGATTCCTGCTTACCTTAACGATAGAACGCTATGTCAAATAATCATCTGATCGTCGGCCTCGGCGGAACGGGCGGCAAGATCATTCGCCAGATCAAGAAAACCATCGAACGTAACAAGGATGCCGACGGCGCCAGCGTGTCCGACGCGCACTTCGATTTCCTCTACATCGATACTTCCACCGACGAGCTGGACAAGCGCGATGAGTGGAAGGTGCTGGGTAAGGATATCGAGCTTGACCGTGGTCAAGTGGCCATCAACACGGCCAGCAATATTCGTCCCGTGCTCGACGATCCCGGTTCCTTCCCCGGCATGCAGGGCTGGATCGAGCCGCGCGCCATCTTCGACTTTGTCAAGCCGGGCATCGCCGGTGCGGCGCAACGGCGCAAGCTGGGCCGCATGGTGTTTGCGCAGAACGCGTCGAAGTTCGTCAAGGCGATCGAAGAGCGTGTGCACGACTTGCAATCGCAGGGCAAGACGGGTGTCACCATCCACGTCGTCTGCGGCTTGGCCGGCGGCACGGGCAGCGGTTCGGTGGTCGATGCGGTGGCGCAAATTCGCCACCTGTTGCCCGAGCATGACAAATACCGCATCCTGATCTACGCCTTCCTGCCAGAGAAAAACTCCAAGCGCGTCAAGGATGTGGCCGGCTTCTCCAACTACTACGCGAATGGCTATGCGGCCCTGGCCGAACTCAATGCGATGGCCGTCGGCAAATACCATCCGATCAACTTGCTCGATGGCACGCCGATGGCGCATGACGTGTATTTCAACGGCTGCTACCTGATCAACAACATCAACGAGCATGGCATCCAGTTCGAAGTCGAATCGGAATTGCCCACCATCGTGGCCGAATTCATCTACCAGAAGACCCTGAACAAGGCCTGGGAAGGCTTGCACCGGGCTGAGAAGGGCGAAAACGACATCATCAATTTCGAGACGGAAGACGACGTGGGCAAGGCGCGCGCCAAGCTGTTCCTCTCGTTCGGTATCAAGCGCGTGGTCGTGCCGGAACAGGAAATCAAGGAATTTCTCGCGTATGGCTTCGCCGAGCAGGCCAGCCGTCAGTTGATGTTCAACAATTTCCGCCAGGGCGAAGGCTATGCCGACGAAGCACTGGAAAAAGACTGGGGCTCGGAAGTGCGCAAGCCTGAGGTGCTGCAAAGCCTGCTGCTGACGGATGCCCACCTGATGCTCGAGACGGGCATCCTCGACGACGACGTCAAGAACAGCAACTGGAAGCCGCCGCAGGAGTACTGGAAACAGATCGTCAACCGCCTGGCGCCGGAAATCAAGGCGGACAAGCTGATCGAGGAGACCAGCTGGATCGACGTGCTCAACACGCGCCTGGCCAAGGTATTCGACGATACCTACCGCACCATGGGCGGCGTACGCAAATTCTACGAAGTCAAGGGCAATGCACGCCTGGACATGGCGCGCCATATCGGCCGCCACATCGAGAAAGAACTGTTCGGACGCTGGAAGTCGGGGACGGCTTCGTTGCTGCAGTTGCGCCATTACACGGATGCGCTGGTGCTGGCGCTCGATGAAAAGCAGGATATCGTCCTCGAACGCATCGCCAAGATGCCGGCGGCCTTGCAGGGCATCCAGCAGCGCAATACGGAATTGTCGGCGCAATTCAACAAGGTGGGCTTCCTCGGCAAGCACCTGACGGACAAGCGCGGCGGCCTGTTTGCCGATATCGCTACCCAGCACCAGGACTTGTACGTCGCGCGCACCACGCTGGAAGGCTTGCGCTTTGCCAGTACGTTGCTGCCTTTCGTCAAGGAACAACTGTTGACCTTGCGCAGCAAGATTGATGAGCTGCATCAGAACCTGGCCGTCGCCACCGATCAGTTCAACCGCGAAAAGGCGGCCCGCCTGGGCGAAGCCGATGCTGCCTACCAGAAGCGCATCTTCGACATGGGCGCCATCACGGCCATCTTCAAGGCCATGGTCAGCGATGAGGTCAGCCAGGCGGCGCGCACGCAGCGCGTACGCCAGTCGCTGATCAACCTGGCAGGCGTCGAAGTCGAGTCGTTTGAAAAGCTCAACCGCAGCATTTCGCTGGGCAGCATCATCGGCATGCTGTCGCAGGAATCGGCGCGCATCGTGGAACTGGCGCATGGCGAGATCGCCAAGAACTTGCCGCCTGTGTTGCATGTCAATATTGTCGAGCGGCTGCAGAAGCAGTACGACGCCAATAAGAGCGGCCTGAAGCAGTTCGTGCAAAGCCTGTACGACGAGGCGGGTAGCACCCTGGTCTTCAACAAGACCGAGGTCGACCGCAAGGTGGGCAATGCCTCACCGGGCGTGTATGAAACCGTGGGCGTATTCCTGCCCGCCTGCGAGCATCAGAAGGCTTTCCGTGCGGATCTGGAAAACGAATTCAAGTCGCAGCGCGATTCGGCTTCGAGCACCACCATCAGCGTCGGCCAGATGCCGAATCAGATCGTCATCATGAAGGTGACGGCACTGATGCCGCTGCGTTACACGGAATCGTTGACCTACCTCAAACGCCACTATGACGGCTTGTTGACGGATCATAACGAATCGTATCTGTTGCACGGCGAAGGCAATGGCAAGAAACTGCCGCCCCTGTTTGCCCGCACGGCAAACGAGACCATGGCACGCGGCATGCGCAAGCCAACGTTGTTGGTGGCCAATTTGTTGCAGATGATCAAGCAGCGCCCGAACCGGCAGTCCGGCCTGCTGGAATGGGTCTTTATCGCCTTGGAAGATGGCTTGCCGTCTTCCAAGGTACTGGCCGGCGCCAGCTTGCATGATGTGATGGAAACCGAGCATTCGATCGATCTGCAGAAAGCCATCGAGAAGGAAGTGGCGCGCAAGATCGAGGTGGAATTCCAGCATATCGATCAAAAGAACTCGCTGTTCAAGCAATACACAGATCTGGCGACGCAGCGTTTCATAGCTGCAGGTGAAGATGACCAGGATCCTGAATTCCTTGCGCTGCGTTCCCTGCGCGACCCCGTGCGTGCGCTGATCCGCATGCCTCAGGCGAACTAACCATGTTTCATCCGGGCGCGGTGGCGCAAGACTGCCGCGCCCGTTCTCACGATAAAAGGTACTACGATGGCGAAATATAAATGTCCCACCCTCGGCGATTGCGATAACGCAAACTCGGGCGAAGTGTTCGAGCGCTCGCCGGGCGACGATGTGAAGTGTCCAAAGTGCGATACGCCGATGGAGTTGCAGGCTGGCGGCCAGGTTGGCCCCGGTGGCCCGAACAAGAAGACTGCGGTGGCGGCTGTGGCCGGCGTACTGGTGCTGGCGCTTGGTGCTGGCGGCTACTGGTACATGCAGCGGCCCGTGAGGGCAGCGGTGGACTTGGTCGAGGCGGCCCCGGTGTTGGTCGAGACGGTGAAAGTTGCCATCGACCTTGGCAAGAATGCGGCGCTGGCGCCCAGCGATGAAGAGACCAAGGCGCTGCGCATCGAAGGCGACCAGAAATTGGCCAATGGCGATGCGGCCGGGGCGGAAACGGCCAGCAGCAAGGCTGCCGCCAATGAAATGCTGAAGACGGCCATTTCCAGGATGGCGCAAGGCAAGCTCGACGAGGCCGAGACGGAACTTGCTGAAGCGCGCTTGCGTGATCCGCACAATGTACTCGTGTCGTACAACGTGGCTATCCTGCGCCTGAAGCAGAACCGCACGGACGATGCACTGAGCGAATTCGAAGCCAGCTTCAAGGATGGTTTCCAGTATTTCGACCAGATGGCTCAGGACCGCGATCTCGATACCTTGCGCAAGGACAAACGCTTCCAGGAGCTACTGAGCCGTTACCAGCCGCAAAAGTCCTGACCTTCCGCGCTTCCTTCCTCAGTGCCGGATGTGCTTGTTGGCGCATCCGGTCATCCCACCTCCCCAGTCTGCTCCTGCCTCTCCTTGCTCATGCATTTCTGTCGTGACAAGGAAAACGTTGCTTTCCATTATGATGGCAGCCGCACCATAACATTGCAACGGAACACTATGCATACACCACAGACGACGCGCGCGGCACAGGTTGCACTGGCATCCCTGCTGGGCATGGCCCTGGCCTTGCCGCTGGCGGCACAGGAACAGCCAGCGGGGTCAACGCCAACGCTACAGGAGGAAGACCACACCATGTATTTGGATGAAAATTTCATGCCGAGCAACCAACGCCGCGCCGCGTATGCGCTGCGCACGCCGCCCGTGCGCGACGAGGCGCTGGGCGCCTGGCATGTACGGCTCGAATTTCCCGACACGCCAGGCGTACTGGCCTTTGAAACCTATGCCACGGACCTTGACCTGAGCCAGATCAAGTTCGTGCGTTTTCGCAAGTATTACTACGAGAATGGCCAGCTGCTGCGCGACACCTACTTCAATGCCCAGGGCGAGGAGCTGCTCGGCGGCTGCGTGTACTTCGAAAATGGCCAGGTCAAGCAGCGGGTGACCGCGTTGCCAAACGGGCGCGACAGTATCTCGGAAACGTATCACGAGAATGGCCAGCTGGCGTACAAGACGCTGTATCACGACGACGAGATGGCCGATGGCGAGCATGTGTCGTATGGCGCGAATGGTGCCGTCAGCAGCCGCTCGTATCGACGCAATGGCAAGATGGATGGCGTGCAGGAATCATTTTATGCGGATGGCAAGCTGCATCGATGGGGACGGTTCGTCGATGGCAAGCGCGAGGGCGAGTTTGTCAGGTATGCCCAGGACGGCAGCGTGCTGGCCAAGACCGTGTGGGTGCACGACCAGCCCGACGGCTGGTCGTTCGAAAGCCATGACAATGGCGTCGTGTCGAACAAAACGCTGTACCGGAAAGGTGCTGAGCTCAGCTTGCAAACGTGGGCTCCGAATGGCCGGCCCAATTTTGCGTGGCAGAAAGACGCGAAGGGGCGCGACCACGGCGATACGACTGATTGGCATGCAAACGGCGTGCGCGCCAGCGTGACCCCGTTTGTCCACGGCCGGCGCCACGGCTTGTTGCAAATCTGGCACAGCGACGGCAGCCTGCAGCAGCTCGTGCCGTACGAACAGGGCAAGAAGCACGGTATCGAGCGTCACTGGGACAAGGCCGGCAAGCTGGTGCTGGAACAGACATGGCAGGATGGACAGCCGGTAGCGGCCAAATAGGGGGATCAGCATGCGGTATGGACAGAGAATGCACCTGGCGTTGCTGGTGGCGGTGCTTGCCCTGCCGCTGGCGGCGCAGGCGCAGGCTCCAGCTGCGCCGGCTGCTACGTCGTTCCATGAAAATGGCCAGCTCAAGCAAAAGGTGACCCTGCTGCCGAACGGGCGCGACAGCATCTCCGAGAATTACCATGAAAATGGCCAGTTGATGAACCGCATCAGCTACCACGACAAGCTGATGGCCGATGGCGAGTACGTGTCATACGGGCCGAATGGCAAGATGAGCAGCCACGCCTTCCTGAAAGGCGGCAAGATGCATGGCTTGCAGGAAGTGTTTTACGCCGATGGCAAGCTGTTCCAGCGTAGTCATTTTATCCATGACAAGCAGGATGGCGAGTTCCTCACCCTGGCCGAGGATGGCAAGGTGCTCGCGCGCAAGGTCTGGGTGGATGGCGAAGCCGATGGCTGGTCGTTTGAAAGCCATGACAATGGCCAGCTGGCGCAAAAGGCCCTGTACCGCAAGGGCAAGCTGCTCAGCATGCAGAAGTGGGGCAGCAACGGCAAGCCGTCGATCGCCTGGCAGCAGGATGCGCAAGGGCGCGAGCAGGGCGATGTCACGGAATGGTATGGCAATGGCGTGCGCGCCAAGGTCATCCCCATGCGCGATGGCCAGCGCCATGGCTTGCTGCAAGTCTGGGCCAGCGACGGCAGCCTGCTGCAGCTTGTGCCGTATGAGCACGGCCAAAAGCAGGGCATCGAGCGCCGCTGGGACAAGCGGGGCAAGCAGGTGTGGGGGAAGGCTTGGCAGGCCGGAGCGCCAGTGCCTGCAGGTCAATAGGCAGCAGGGGCGCGCCCGCCTTTGCAGGTATCATGTACGGATTCCGGCCCGCCAGCAGGCGCGAAGCCGGCAGGATAACTGGAGGCAATGGTGGTGGAAGCGGAAGTTTCGGCGATGGCCAGGGCGCAAGGCATGGCCTTGCAAAACATGCGCGTCGTCATGCGCGCAGCGCAGCGGCACTCGGCACAGATCGAGAAACAATGTGGCGTGTCGGGCGCGCAATTGTGGGTGATGCAGGAATTGCTGGAGCGGCCAGGCTTGCGCATGGGCGAGCTGGCCAGCAAGATGTCCATCCACCAGACGACGGCCAGCAACCTGGTCGATGCGCTGGTGAAAAAAACCTATGTGCGCAAGGCACGCGATCAGCCCGACCAGCGCGTGGTTACCCTGACTCTGACGGTGGAAGGTCAGGCCGTGATCGCCGGCGCGCCGCAGCCGGCGCGCGGCTTGCTGCCCAGCGCGCTGAGCCAGCTCGATGCCGACAGCCTGGCGCACCTGAACCAGGGCTTGAATGCCTTGCTGGCCGTGGTCGCCCCCGACGACAGGCAGGCGGGCATGCAGCCGTTTCCGTTTACGATGTAGTTCCCCGGTCCGCCTGCGGCAGCCGTTGCAACTGCAATTGCGCCAGCGCCCCGTACAGCGGTTCGCTGAGCACGCGCGACACCGTGCTGGCCACCACGGCGCAAGCCATCAGGCTCAGCACCATGCCGTGGCCGTCGACCATTTCCATGACAATAATAAAAGCCGTCAGCGGCGCCTGCGTGGCGGCGGCCAGGAAACCCACCATGCCCAGCGCGATCAGGGCGGGCGCGTGCGGATAGTGCAGCAATTGCGCAATGTCATGCCCGATGCCGGCACCGATGGCCAGGGAGGGCGCAAAGATGCCGGCTGGCACGCCTGACCAGACGGTCAGCCAGGTCGCCACATATTTGAAGGCAACAAAGGCGGGGGTCGCCTCTGACGAACCTTCCAGCATGGCGCGCGTGGCCACGGTGCCGCTGCCGAACGTGGCGCCGTGGCTGGCGATGCCGATGGCCGCCACCAGCAGACCGCAGACGGCGGCGAACAGCACGGGCCGGCCTTTTCGCCAGGCGGACAGCTTCCCCAGTGGATTGCCGCGGGCGGAGGCCAGCAGCAGCCTGGCGAACAGGCCGCCGGCCACGCCCGCCACCAGGGTTACCAGCAAGCCGGGCAGGGCCAAGGCCAGGCCGATGGGGCCAGGATGGATGATGCCGAAGTGGGTGGCGTTGCCGTGGATCGAGACGGCCATCATGCCGGCCAGCACGATGCCGGCCACGATCAGGCCGCTGTTGCGCTGCTCGGGCGAGCGCGACAGTTCTTCGATGGCAAACATGACGCCCGCCAGCGGCGTGTTGAAGGCGGCCGCGATACCGGCCGCGCCGCCCGCCACCAGCAGGGAATGGGCGCTCACCTGCGAGTGGCGCGGCAGCCAGCGGCGCGCAGCCAGCATCACGCCGGCGGCGATCTGCACGGACGGGCCTTCGCGTCCCAGCGACAATCCGCCCAGCAAGCCGCCCGCCGTCAAGCCTATCTTCGCGGCACTCAGTTTCAGGGAAACAAACAGCGAACGCTGTTCGGGGGCCACGGCCGGGTCCAGCGTGGCCATCACTTGCGGGATGCCGGAGCCGGCCGCGCCCATCGCGTAGCGGCGCGTCAGCCAGACAAGCAGGGCGGCGCAGGCGGGCGTCCACAGCAGAGCGAACCACCAGGCCTGGCCATTAAAAAAGAGAAACAGGTCCAGCGCTTCCTCGGCCAGCCACGTAAAGCCCACGACGACAAGGCCCGCGATGGCGGCCATGCCGACGACGACGGCGCGCGACCACCACAGGCGCGGGTTGGCAAATTCATGCTTGAAGGCAGAGGGAATATCGTGCAAGTGCTTCATTGCGGCAAGTCCAGGGTAGGGCGCGCAAGGCGTCGGGGAGGCTTGCCATTATAAAGACATATTTGTCCAAATGTATTTCGTCGCATCTTTCACCTGACTTATTTGTGGGCAAGAGGCGATAAAATGGCCGCCTCGGCCAGGAAATCGACGAGGGCGCGTACTTTCGGCGCCAGGTGCGGCCCGGACGGCCACAGCAGCCAGCAACTGTGGGCCGGATGGTCGGTGATCGCGTAGTCCCTCAACACCTCGACCAGGCTGCCGTCATCGAGTGCCGAACGGACATGAAAGTCGGGCAGCCAGGCGATGCCCAGGCCTTGCCGGGCGAAGTGCAGGCGCGCTTCGACGTTGTTGCAGATCATGGACTGCGGCAAGTCCGGCGCAATCTCGCCATCGTCCTGGCGCAACTGCCACTGTTCGATCTTGCCGCTGTGGCGGAAACGGTAGTGCAAACAAGCATGCTGTGGCAGGTCCAAGGGATGGCTGGGTGTGCCGTGGCGCGCCAGATAGGGGGGCGAGGCCACCAGGCAGGAGCGGAACTGGCCCAGCTTGCGGGCCGCCAGGCGCGAATCGCGGGGCGCGCCGATGCGGATGACGGCGTCGAAGCCATCGCCGACGACATCGGCCAGCGCGTCGGAAAAGTCCAGATCGAGCGCGATGGCGGGGTGCAGTTGGGTGAAATCGGCCAGCGCGGGCAGGAACAGTCCGCCCAGTTCCGGCAAGCCCAGGCGCAGACGCCCGTGCGGCGCCAGATGGCCCGCCAGTTCCTCCTGCGCCGCCTGCATTTCCGCCAGGATGGTCTCGCTGCGCGCGAGGAAGAGCTTGCCCTCCGCCGTCAAGCTCAGCTGGCGTGTGCTGCGCTGGAACAGGCGCGCGCCCAGCCGCAGCTCCAGACGCGCCAGGCTCTTGCTGACGGCCGACGGAGAAATGCCGGCCTGGCGCGCGGCGGCGACAAAGCTGCCTGCCTGCGCCAGTTGCACGAACAGGGCCACGCCGGAAAGGTTATCGACATCTTGGTTTTGCATGATTCATGACAGTTTGGTCAGTAGTGAAACGCATTGAAGCATATTTTTCTTTATCGCGTGGCTGCTTACCATGGGTTTTTACCTGCGGGAGGATGCAATGAAGATGATCGGTTTTAAAAAGGGCTGCGGCGTGGACGAGCAAGATGGCTTGTTCGACACGGCGGGGGCGATGCCGGTGCCCGGTCCGCGCGAGGTGCTGGTGCAGGTGCGCGCCGTGGGCGTCAACCCGCTCGACACCAAGGTGCGCGCCGGGCTGGTAAAAGTGCCGGAGCGTGTCGTCACCCTGGGCTGGGACGCGGCCGGCATCGTGCATTCGGTGGGCAGCGCAGTGACCCTGCTGGCGCCAGGGCAAGCCGTGTATTACGCGGGCTCGTTCGACCGCACGGGCGCGAATGCCGAATACCACCTGGTCGATGAGCGCATCGCCGCGCGCATGCCGGCGACGCTGGATTTTGCGCAGGCGGCCGGCGTGCCGCTGGCGGCGCTGACGGCGTGGCAGCTGCTGTTCGAGCGTTTTGCCATCACGCCCGGCGACACGCAGCCGCGGGGCAGCCTGCTGGTGCTGGGCGGCGCGGGCGGCGTCGGCTCCATGCTGATCCAGCTGGCGCGCCAGTTGACGGGGCTGACGGTGATCGCCACGGCCTCGCGCGGCGACAGCATGGAGTGGTGCCGCGCCATGGGCGCGCATCACCTGATCGACCATACGCTGCCCATGCCGGAACAGGTGGCAGCATTGAAAGTGGCGCCTGTCACGCACATCGCCGCCCTGTCGCATACGGCACGCCACGTCGCGGCATTGACGCAGATCATCGCGCCGCACGGCAAGCTGGCCGTCATCGACGACCACGATGCTTTCGATGCGGCGCCGCTGAAAGGCAAGAGCGTCTCGCTGCACTGGGAAATGGTGTTTACGCGGCCCCTGTACGCCACCGACGATATGCAGGAACAGCAGCGCATCCTGGCCCGCGTGGCGGCGCTGCTGGACGAGGGCGTGCTGCGCCACACTGTGCGGCAGCGTTTGTCGCCCTTCAATGCAGCCACCGTATTGCGCGCACATGCGTTGCTGGAGCGGGGCGGGCAGCCGGGGAAAATCGTCGTCAGCGGCTGGTAGTTACACGAACAGCTCGTGCCGCGCGCTCTGGCTGATGGCGATGGTGGCCGGGTGGCTCAAACGGCGTTCCGTGGTGATCGCATACACTTGCTCGACCAGGCTGTCGACCCGGCCCAGCGCCACCACGGCATATTGCTCGCAGACCTGGGGCGCGATGACGGTGGGCGCAAAGAACAGGCCCGCGCCGGACTGGCCGAAGGCCTTCATCATGGCGCTGTCGTCGAACTCGCCGACGATGCGCGGGTGCAGATGGTTGTCGCCGAGCCACTGCAGCAAGCGCCCGTAAATGGCGAAGTCTTCACCCGGCAGCAGCAGCGGCGCGCCATCGAGGCATTGCGGGAAGCTCCCTGTCAGTGTGGCGGCCAGGGTAGGCGTGCCGAACAGGGTCATGCCGCTTTCACCCAGTAAATGGTTAAAACCGCGCACGCTCAGGTGGGCAGGCATGGGGCGGTCCGCCATGATCAGGTCCAGCCGGTGCACGGCCAGGTCCGCCAGCAGGCTGGCCAGCCGTCCTTCGCGGCAAATGATGCGTAGCGGTTCGGCCAGGCCCAGCGCGGGCGCGACCAGGCGGCAGGCAATCAGTTTCGAGACGGAATCGGCGCAGCCCACGCGAAAGGTCGTTGTCGCCGTGCGCGACTGGTCGCGCACGATTTCCAGCAATGCATCACCCGTGCTGAAAATGCTTTCGGCATGGCTGAGGATGCGCCTGCCCGTGTCCGTCAATTCCAGCTGGCGTCCGCTGCGGCGGAACAATTCCACGCCCAGGGTCTCGGCAAAGTCGCTGAGCTGGCCGGAAATCGATTGCGGCGTCAGGTGCATCTGTTCGGCCGCGCGGGCGATGCTGCCCGTCTTGGCCACCATCCAGAAATAGCGCAAGTGCTTGAAGTTGAGTGTCGACATGCTTTTCCCGGAAATCAATGCATCGAATTTTTCGATGTATTCGTAAATTATATTCGATTTGTTCGATGTTTGGATTGAGACTATGATGGCTGCTCAATTCATGCAAGGAGAGTGTCATGGGCATCAGGATACAGACAGACAGTTACGGAGGCCGCCGATGAACGGTCTGGAAAGCATTGCTACGGCACCCATGTGGGCCGGCTTCATCGTATTCGTCCTGTTCATGCTGGCGCTGGACCTGTTCGTCTTCGGCGGCAACAAGGCGCACAAGGTGGGCGTCAAGGAAGCGGCAACGTGGTCGCTGGTGTGGGTCAGCCTGGCCCTGTTGTTCAACGGCGGCCTGTGGTGGTATCTGAACGGCACGGCCGGACCCGAGATCGCCAACCAGAAGGCGCTGGAATTTTTCTCCGGCTACCTGATCGAGAAAGCGCTGTCGGTCGATAACGTGTTCGTCTTCCTGCTGATCTTCAGTGCCTTCCAGGTGCCGATCCAGTACCAGCGCCGGGTCCTGATTTATGGCGTCCTGGGTGCGATCGTCATGCGCGCCGTGATGATACTGGCCGGTGCCTGGGTGGTGAGCGAGTTCAGCTGGGTGCTGTACCTGTTTGGCGCCTTCCTGTTAATTACCGGCATGCGCATGCTGGTGGCGGCCGATGCGGAGCCGGACGTGGCGAACAACCCCGTGCTGCGCTTTGCCCGCCGCCACTTGCGGGTGGCCGACGGCGAGCACGGTGAGCGTTTCTTCGTGGCAAAGGGCGGTTTGCGCTATGTCACGCCGCTGTTCCTGGTGCTGATCCTGATCGAGGTGACGGACCTGGTCTTCGCGGTCGATTCGATCCCGGCGATTTTCGCCATCACGACGGACCCGTTCATCGTCTTCACGTCGAACCTGTTCGCCATCATGGGATTGCGGGCCCTGTACTTCCTGCTGGTGGACGTGGCTGACCGCTTCCACATGCTCAAGTATGGCTTGGCGATGGTGCTGGTGTTCATCGGCGCCAAGATGCTGATCATGCCGTGGTACCACGTGCCGGTGGAAGCGTCGTTGCTGGTGGTGGCAGTCCTGATCGTGGCTAGTTGCGTGGCGAGCGTGTTCATCACCCGCAGCGACAAGAAATAAACAGCAGTACGGCGCGCCCCGCAGGGCGGTGGCGCGCTTTTTAAACTAACAATGGAAGAGAAACTATGCGTACCTATGAAATGAACAGTCCCCAGGCAGCGGGACGTATCCTGGCCCTGATGATGGTGGTTGACGGCAACCTGGCCAGCACCGAGCTGCAAGCCATGCACCGCAGCAAGATTCTCGAGCATATCGACCTGGCGCCGGCCGCCTTCCAGCAACTGCTGCAAGACTTGTGCGACGACATGCTGACCTCCACCGTGCATGGCGCCGTGCAGCTGGCCAATGGCGTGATCGACAGCCTGCTCGATGAAATCGATGACCCGGACTTGCGCCGCAAGCTGCTGCAAGCCATGTGGAAGATCGCCGATGCCGACGACTGGCTGGCCGATGGCGAAGCGGTCTTGCTGGCCCGTGCCAGCGCGGCGTGGTCGGCGGAAACGAACTTCCGCGCGCATGCCGCCTGAGGCAAATCAAGCCGCCTTGTGCCCCATGGCAATGACGGCGGCGCCGGCCAGGGCCAGGCACACGCCGGCGATGTCCGTCCAGGCGGGCGTGATGCCATCCACCAGCCACAGCCATCCCAGCGCCGTGGCGATATAGATGGCGCCATACGTGGCGTACACCCTGCCGCTGGCGGCTGGATGCAGGGTCAGCAGCCACACGAAGATCAACAGGCTGATGGCAGCCGGCAACAGCAGCCAGGCGCTGCCCTTGTTGCTCAGCCACAGCATGGGCAGGTAGCAGCCCAGCAGTTCGGCCACGGCCGTGACGGTAAACAGCCCGAAAGTGCGGGCAAGACTGGTCCATTCGATGGCGTCGCTCATGGTGTTCCTGTGATGTGCTCAAGACGCCATTCTAAGTAATCCTCGAGAAAATATTGTAAATTTATGACGAACAAAACCGGATGCTATGCAAGGCGCCCGCTGCGACGCAGTGCGAGCACTGCTAGCAGTGGGCAACGCCGCAGAGCGCCGGTTATGGAAGTCAGAAATCACAATAGTTTATTGGGGGTTACTTAGCTGCCAGGCTGCCGGCACTGCTATGATCGGATTCGGATACCGGAGGAAACAAAATGACGACCATCCCAGCGCCGCGCGCATTGCTGCAAGCCATGTTCCACGCCGCCATCGAAGCGGCCCAGCCATCGCGCTGCATACCGCCGCATCTGCCGCCCGCGCCCAAGGGGCGTTTGATCGTCATCGGCGCCGGCAAGGCGTCGGCCGCCATGGCGCACGCCGTGGAACAGCACTGGCCGGGGCCGCTCTCCGGGCTGGTCGTCACACGCTATGGCTATGCCGTGCCGTGCGAACGCATTGAAATAGTGGAAGCGTCGCACCCCGTGCCGGACGCGGCCGGCATGCAGGCGGCCCGGCGCATGCTCGATCTGGTGGGCAACTTGCAGGCTGACGATACCGTGCTGTGCCTGATTTCGGGCGGCGGCTCGTCCCTGCTGGCCTTGCCCCTGGACGGCATCACCCTGGAAGACAAGCAAGCCTTGAACCGCGCGCTGCTGGCGTCCGGCGCCACCATCGGCGAAATGAATTGCGTGCGCCGCCATTTGTCCGCCATCAAGGGCGGGCGCCTGGCGGCCGCCTGCCATCCGGCGCAAGTCATCACCTTGGCCATTTCCGACGTGCCCGGCGACAAGCTGGGCGATATCGCCTCCGGCCCCACGGTGGGCGACGCCACCACCTGCGACGACGCGCTGGCCATCGTGCGCCGCTACGGCATGGACTTGCCGGACAGCCTGCGCGCAGTGCTGGAAAGCGGGCGCGGCGAATCGATCAAACCCGATGATCCGCGCCTGGCGCGTACGCGCACGACCCTGGTCGCCACGCCGCAGCTGGCGCTGGAAGCGGCGGCAGCCGTGGCGCGCGCGGCCGGCGTCACGCCATATATATTAGGCGACAGCCTGGAAGGCGAGGCGCGCGACGTGGGGAAAGTGATGGCTGGCATCGCGCTGCAAGCGGCTTTGCGGGGCCAGCCGTTCCCCGCCCCGTGCGTGCTGCTGTCGGGCGGCGAAACGACGGTCACCGTGCGCGGCAACGGCCGCGGCGGGCGCAACGTGGAATTCTTGCTGGCGCTGGGCATCGCGCTGGAAGGGCAGGCGGGCATCCACGCGTTGGCCGGCGACACGGATGGCGTCGACGGCCAGGACGACATCGCCGGCGCGGTCCTGGCGCCGGACACCCTGCAGCGCGCCTGGGCGCATGGCATCAAGCCCCGCGACAGCCTCGACAACAACGATGGTCACGGCTTCTTCCAGGCGCTGGGAGATAGTGTGATCACTGGTCCGACCTTGACGAATGTCAACGATTTCCGGGCCATTTTGATTAGCTGAGTTTAGAAGCCCGCGAGCACGATCTTTCCTTTCGCCGTATTGCTTTCCAGCAGGGCATGCGCGCGCTTCAAATTTGCCGCGTTGATCGTGCCGAAGCGCTCGGCCAGGGTGGTCTTGATGACGCCCGCGTCCACCAGTTGCGCCAATTCTTCCAGCAAGGCGTGCTGCTGGGCCATGTCTTCCGTCTGGAACAGCGAACGGGTAAACATCAGTTCCCAGTGCAGGGACACGCTCTTGCCCTTGAACTTGCGCACGTCGATGTGCTCGGGGTCGTCGATCAGGGCGAACTTGCCTTGCGGCGCGATCAATTCCACGATCTGGTCGAAATGCTTGTCCGTCTGGTTCAGGCTGATCACATAATCGACGGGCGGCAAGCCCAGGCGCGTGATTTCCCCCGCCAGCGGCAAGCTGTGGTCGATCACGTGGTGGGCGCCCAGTTCACTGACCCAGCCGGCCGTTTCCGCGCGCGAGGCCGTGCCGATGATGGTCACGCCCGTCAATTGCCGCGCCAGCTGCACCAGCACGGAACCCACACCGCCCGCCGCGCCGATCACCAGCAGGGACTTGCCGGTGAGACTCTTGTCGCGGCTGATCTGCAGGCGGTCGAACAGCAATTCCCAGGCCGTAATCGCCGTCAAAGGCAGGGCGGCGGCCGGGGCGAAGTCCAGGCTGGCCGGCATGTGGCCGACGATGCGCTCGTCGACCAGCTGGAATTCGCTGTTGCTGCCGGGGTGGTTGATGGCGCCTGCGTACCAGACTTTATCGCCCACCTTGAACAGGGTGACGTCGGGGCCGATGGCGGTGACGACGCCGGCCGCATCCCAGCCCAGCACTTCCGGCTGGCCGTCTTTCGGCGCGCGGTTCTTGCGCACCTTGGTGTCGACGGGATTGACGGAGATGGCCTTGACGGCGACGAGCAGGTCGCGCCCCGTGGCGACGGGCGTGGGCAGCTCGATGTCGAGCAGGGCGTCGGCATCCGTGATGGGCAGGCTGTGGTGATAGGCGATGGCTTTCATGCTGATCCTTGGTGAAGAGTGGGGAGGTGATGACGTATGATGGTTGCTTTCGCGTCCAGGAAAAAGAGGGCGCGTAGCGAAACACTTTCAAAGGAATGCTGAAAATTGCTGCGACTCGATGACTTGCAGGTATTTGTGCGCACGGCCGACCGGGGCAGTTTGTCGGCGGCCGCGCGCGAGATTGGCATTTCGCCCGCGCTGGCCAGCGCCGCCGTCAAGCGCCTGGAACGGGAGCTGGGCTTGCGCCTGCTGGCCCGCACGACCCGTTCGCTGAGTCTGACGCCGGAAGGCACGCAATACCTCGAACATGCGCGCGAAGCCTTGCGCTTGCTGCGCGCAGGCCACGATGCGCTGCTGGCAGGCAAGGACAGTTTCGGCGGAACCTTGAAAATTGCCATGCCTTCCGACTTGGGCCGCAATCTGATGCTGGGCTGGCTGGACGAATTCCAGTCGCGCCATCCCAAGCTGCGGTACCAGCTCAGCGTCAGCGACCGGGTGGCCGACATGGTGCGCCAGCAAGTGGACATTGCCTTGCGTTACGGCCAGCAGGACGATTCGTCCATGATCGCCATGCCGATTGCGCCCGCCAACGACCGCGTGCTGGTGGCCTCGCCCGACTACCTGCGCGCGCATGGCCCCCTGCTGGCGCTGGAAGACTTGTCGCAGCGCAATTGCTTGCGCTTCGCGCTGGAAGACGGCTTGCACGACCGCTGGACTTTTTACCGCCTGCCCCAGCGCGAGCAAGTCACCGTGCCAGTGAGCGGTAACCGCAGCGCCGACGATGCCGAGCTGGTGCGGCGCTGGGCCGTGGCGGGCCTGGGCATCGCCTACAAATCGCGGCTCGACGTCGCTGGCGACCTGGCCGCCGGCCGCCTGCAAGCGCTGTTGCCCGAGGTGGCGGGCGAAGCTACGCCACTGCACCTGGTGTGCACGCACCGGGCGCAGGTGACGCCGCTGGTGCTGCAGTTGCGCGATTTCCTGCGCGACAAGTGTGCGGGGTTAATATAAAAGCACTATTAATTACAACTCGTTGCAAATGGCAATCATGCACGGGTCAACCTGGGCGTACGCTCAGGCATTCTGCATGAAACCGCTTGAAGGATTGCCATGCCCCCCCACCGACTGCTGCCGACGACCTTGATTTCCTTGCTGTTGCTGGCCGGCTGTGCCGCGACGGCGCCGCCGGCCGCGCAGCATGCCGTCGCCGCGCCCGACAATGCCGCGCAAGGCATTGCCATGCTCGAGCGCGTCAGCTGGGGCGTGAACGGGGGCAGCGTGCGCCAGTTGCAGGCGCAAGGCTGGAACGCTTACCTGCAGGCGCAGTTGCACCCAGGAAAAACGACCTTGCCGCCTGCCGTCCAGACGCAGATCGACGCCATGACCATCAGCCAGGTGCCGCTGGATCAATTGGTGATTTCTATTGAGCAAAAGCGCAAGGAGTCGGCTGGCGTCATGGATGACATGGCGAAGCAGCAGGCGCAAAAGGATTACCAGCAGGAACTCAATCGCCTGGCGCGCGAGGCGGCTACGCGTTCGCTGTTGCTGGACGTGTATTCGCCGAACCAGCTGCAGCAGCAGCTGAGCTGGTTCTGGCTCAACCATTTCAGCGTGCACCAGGGCAAGCACAACTTGCGCGCCATGGTGGGCGATTACGAGGCGAATGCCATCGCGCCGCATGCCTTGGGGAAATTTCGCGACTTGCTGGGCGCGACCGTCCACCATCCGGCCATGTTGCGCTACCTGGACAATGAAGCCAATGCCGTCAAGCGCATCAATGAAAACTATGCGCGCGAGCTGATGGAGCTGCACACCCTGGGCGTCAACGGCGGCTACAGCCAGGCTGACGTGCAGGAACTGGCGCGCATCCTGACCGGGGTGGGGGTGAACTTGGGCGCAAACCTGGGACCGGACGCACCGAAAGTCAAACCGGCGCTGCAGTCGCAATACGTGCGCCGGGGCTTGTTCGAATTCAATCCGAACCGCCACGATTACGGCGATAAACAATTCCTCGGACAAACGGTGAAGGGCCGGGGACTGGCCGAGCTCGATGAAGCGCTGGATCGCCTCAGCCGCAGTCCCGCCACCGCGCATTTCATCAGCGGCAAGCTGGCCCAGTATTTCGTCAGCGACAATCCGCCCGAGCCCCTGGTGGCACGCATGGCGGCCACCTTCCAGCACAGCGACGGCATGATCGCCGACGTGCTGCAGACCATGTTCAGCAGCCCGGAGTTCCGGCAGTCGCTGGGCAAGAAATTCAAGGACCCCATGCATTATGTGGTGTCGGCCGTGCGCCTCAGCTATGACGACAAGCCCATCCTGAACGCGGGTCCCATGCTGAACTGGCTCTCGCGCATGGGCCAGCCCCTGTACGGGCGCCAGACGCCGGACGGCTATCCACTGACGGACGCCTCCTGGGCCAGCCCCGGCCAGATGACGACGCGCTTCGATATCGCCCGCACCATCGGTTCAGGCAGCGCCGGCCTGTTCAAGACGGATGGCCCGCAGCCGCAGGAAAAGGTCGCCTTCCCGCAGCTGGCCAGCGCCCTGTATTACCAGTCACTGCAGCCAACCTTGGGTCCCGCCACGCGCCAGGCCCTGGAACAGGCCGCTTCGCCGCAGGAGTGGAACACGTTTTTGCTGTCCTCGCCAGAAATGATGCACCGTTAAGTTACACTGAAGGAATCGCCATGAACCGTCGTGACCTGTTGAAAGCCTTGGCCGCCGCACCCTTGCTCACCCTTGCGGGCAGGCTGCTGGCCGCGCCCGCCACGGACGCGAAGCTGCTGTTCGTCTTCTTGCGCGGCGGCTATGACGCGAACAACCTGCTGGTGCCGGTCGGCAGCGATTTCTATTATGCATCGCGGCCGAATATCGCCATTGCGAAACCCGGTGCGGACAACGGCGCGCTGGCATTGACCGCCGACTGGGCCCTGCATCCGGCCTTGCGCGAGACCATTTATCCCATGTTCAATGGCGGCGAGGCGGCCTTTATTCCGTTTGCGGGCACGACGGATTTGACGCGCAGCCATTTCGAGACGCAGGACAGCATCGAACTGGGACAGGACATCGGCGGCCGGCGCGATTTCCGCTCGGGCTTTTTGAACCGGCTGGCGCAAAGCCTGAATAGCAGCAATCACGCCATTTCCTTCACGGACCAGTTGCCGCTGATCTTCCAGGGCGGCGTGCAGGTGCCGAACATGGGGCTGCGCTCCGTGGGCAAGTCGGGCATTGATGCGCGTCAAAGCCAGGTCATCGCTGCCATGTACCGGGGCACGCCCTTGCAGCAACCGGTCAGCGCGGGCTTTGCCGTGCGCGACGACGTGGCGAAAGAGTTGACGGGAGAAATGCAGGCGGCCAACCGCAACGCCATCAGTACCCGCGGCTTTGAACTGGAAGCGCAGCGCATTGCCCGCTTGATGAAGGATAAATACAAGCTCGGTTTCGTCGACGTGGGCGGCTGGGATACGCACGTGGGGCAGGGCGGCGCCAACGGCTACCTGGCGGGGCGCTTCGATGAGCTGGGGCGGGGCCTGGCCGCGTTTTCGCAGGAAATGGGCAGCGCATGGCGCAATACCGTGGTGGTGGTGGTCAGCGAATTTGGCCGCACCTTCCGCGAAAACGGTAACCGCGGCACGGATCACGGCCACGGCAGCGTGTTCTGGGTGCTGGGCGGTGGCATCAAGGGCAAGCAGGTGGCGGGCGAGCAGGTGGCGATTTCGCAGGCGAACCTGTTCCAGAACCGCGACATGCCCGTGCTGAATGAATACCGCGCCGTGCTGGGCGGCTTGCTGCGTCGCACGTTCGGCTTGACGCCGGCGCAACTCGATCACGTGTTTGCCGGCGTCAAACCGGTGGAGCTGGGACTGGTATAAGCTTGGCAGGTGGCGTGTTACGCTACGCCTGCGCAACTGGCGCGTAGCCAAGCCCGCCACTATTCACCCCGGCGGGCACGAATGGAGTGGTATGAGCGATACCCAGCGCGACATCGTCAGCGCAGGCTTTTCCCTGGCCCTGATTGCCGTGACGGCCTTCGTCATGCAGCGTTTCTTTTTGCCGCTCGTGTGGGCCGGCATCCTGTGCGTGGCCACCTGGCCTTTGTACCTGCGCGTGCGTGCGGCGCTGGGCCAGCGCACCATTATCGCGGCGGCTGTGCTGACCCTGGCGTTTGCCTGCATCTTCATCATTCCCGTGCTGTTCGGCGTGGCGCAGGCGGCGCACGAAGTGCCCGTGCTGGCCAATTTCGTCGTCCATGCGAATACGGAGGGCTTGCCCGTGCCGGACTGGGTGGCGCACATTCCCCTGGCGGGCAGCGCCATCGGCGACTGGTGGCTAGCCACCCTGAGCCAGCCCCACGGTCTCGGTCACTTCTTTGCGGGCAGCGCCGTGGGCGGCTTTCATTCCGCGCGCGACATGCTCAAGGTCCTTGGCGCGGACGTGTTCCACCGCCTGGTCGACTTCGGCCTGGCCTTCTTGTGCCTGTTTTTCTTCTACAAGGATGGCGAAGCGCTGACGCGCCAGATCACGGCCGTCGGCAGCCATTTCCTGCGTCCTGAACGCTGGGGCCGCTATGCGCAAAAGATTCCCACGGCCATCCGCGCCACCGTCAACGGCCTGGTGCTGGTAGGCCTGGCCGAAGGCGTGCTGATCGGTATCGCCTACGCCATCGCCGGCTTGCCGTCACCGGCCCTGTGGGCGTTTGCCACCGGCATCCTGGCCATCATCCCGTTTGGCGCACCGTTGGCTTACCTGTGCGCGGCCGCCTTGCTGGTCTTCCAGGGCAATGTGGGCGCCGCCATCGGCGTGGCCGCGTGGGGCACCGTAGTGCTATTCGTGGCCGACCACTTCGTGCGCCCCGGCATGATCGGCAACGCCACCCGCTTGCCCTTCCTGGCCGTGCTGTTCGGCATTCTGGGTGGCGTGGAAACCCTGGGCCTCGTGGGCCTGTTCATCGGCCCCGTCGTGATGGTGCTGTTCGTGACGCTTTGGTACGAAGCGAATGTGTTTGACAAGGTGCCTCCAGTGAAAACACCTGCCAGCCCGGCCGCACCGGAACGCACACAGTAATGAGGGGTCGGCCAGCGTTGCCGCTGGCCGGTACTGGGCGCTCCCTGCGTGGCCGGACGAGGCTTTCAAGCAATGTCGTCGAAAGCCCCAGAATACGCCGAGAAAAATCGTAGCGAGCGGCAACGAGTTGTGGCTAAGAAGCGCAGCTGTACTTTAGTACAGCGAGCATCGCCGGCCGCAAATCGCGCCGCGCAGTAGATTTTTAAGGCGTATTTAATGCGCTTTAGATAAGATCAACAACCAACGGCGCATCAGCAGCACTTCAACATAGCCCGGCTCGATGCCCGTACCGCACTCGATCAAGGGATTGACGGTGTAGTAGCGCTTGCGGAAGTCGCGGCAGACGAGGATTTCGCGTTTGCCCATGCGGACGAGGAAAGAGCTTGGGGCGTATTCCAGGCCGAACCGTGAGCCAAAACCGCTATTCAATGTTGCCATGACAATTCCTTTGAGGGAGATGTGTTGAACGAGTCACCAGAATAGCATAACTACTGTATGAAAACACAGCTACTGTATGAATAAACAGTATTTTTTTACTGGTGTGGTTTTTTTGATCATCGCCAGGAACATGAAAGAGAGATGAGTTTGCAAGAGAAGAATGACATGGGCATGACCACCGGCTGGACCACGAAACTGCGCCGCTTCGTCGAGGCGCGCCTGTCGCCCGAGGGCGAGCTGGGCCTGCACATGACGGTGGGCGTGGCCCTGATGCTGGCGGCCATCGTGGTCTTCCACGAGATCGCCGAAGCGGTGATGGGCATGCAGCAAATCACGGTGATCGACTTGCAGGTGGCGCACTGGTTCAATCAGCATGCCGTGCCGTGGATTACCAGTTGCCTGCTGGTTGTCACGCATATGCATGGCGTGATCGGCGCCATCACCCTGGCGACCCTGCTGGGCTGGTATCTGCACCGCAAGGGCGCCAATTACTGGCTGTTTACCCTGGTCATTACCATGCCGGGCGTCATGTTTTTGAACCTGCTGCTAAAGTACATTTTTGTCCGTGCGCGGCCCAGTTTTGACGAGCCCATCTTGCAGACGGCCTTGAGCACCTACAGCTTTCCCAGTGGTCATACGGCCACCTCGACGGCCCTGTACGGCTTGCTGGCCGCCTACCTGATTTGCCAGACGGCGCCGGGCGCCTGGGGCAAGCGCATCGCCATCGCGCTGGGTGCTTTCCTGATGGCCTCACTCGTGGGGTTCAGCCGCATCTACCTGGGCGCGCATTACCTGAGCGATGTGCTGGCGGCCATGGCGGAAAGCTATGGCTGGCTGGCCATCTGCATCGCTGGCGTGTCGACCCTGCGCCGGCGCCGGCATATCCGGCAAACCAGATAAGGGGAATGATCCTGAGCAAAATTGCAGTCATCATCAACGGGGGCGCCGGCTGTGGCTATGCGCCCGACTGGGCGCAGCAGCTCGAAGCACAGTTTCTGGCCGTGGGTCTCGACGCCGCCATCACCCTGGCGCAAAGCGGGGCCGAGATGATCGCCACGGCCGAGCAGGCCCTGCGCGATGGCGCGCCCATCGTCGTGGCCGGTGGCGGCGACGGCACCATCAATGCCGTCGCCTCCGTCGTCGTCGGCAGCGGCACGCCGTTTGGTGTCTTGCCGCTGGGCACCCTGAACCATTTCGCCAAGGATTTGAATATTCCCTTGGCGCTCGATGCGGCCATCGCCAATGTGGCGCAGGGCGTGCTGCACCAAGTCGACGTGGGCGAAGTGAATGGCCGCATCTTCCTCAACAATTCCAGCCTGGGCCTGTATCCCGATATCGTGCGCGACCGCGAAAAGCAGCAGCGCCGGCTGGGGCGGGGCAAGTGGCTGGCCTTCAGCTGGGCCCTGCTGGCGGCCTTGCACCGCTATCCCTTTCTCAGCGTGCAATTGAAACTCAGGGACGCCGTGCATGCGCGGCGCACGCCGTTTGTGTTCATCGGTAATAATGAATACCTGATGGAAGGCTTGACTATCGGTGAGCGCGAGCGGCTCGATGGCGGCCAGCTGAGCCTGTACGTGGCGCAGCGTCCGGGCCGCCTGGGCTTGCTGAAACTGGCCCTGCATGCACTGTTCGGCAAGTTGTCGCAAGCCAAGGATTTCGACGTGCTGACGGCCACCGACCTGGAAATCGCCACGCGCCACCGCCGCCTGCGCGTGGCCACCGATGGCGAAGTGACCGTCATGAATACGCCGCTGCAATACCGTATCCGTCCCGCCGCGCTGGCGGTGCTGGTGCCTGCGCCGGCACCTTCCGGGGAGTAAGGCCATGCGTACCATCGTGCATTTGTCCGACTTGCATTTTGGCAGGGTCGACGCGGACCTGCTGGCGCCCTTGCGCGCGCTGGTCGAGCGCCTGGAACCGGACGTGGTGGTGGTCTCGGGCGACCTGACCCAGCGCGCCCGCAGCGCCCAGTTCCAGGCAGCACGGCACTTTCTCGACAGCTTGCCGGGGCCACAGATCGTGGTGCCGGGCAACCATGACGTGCCCCTCTACAACCTGTTCAGTCGCTTCCTGACGCCGCTGGTGAAGTATCGGCGCCATGTGACGGACGATTTGTCGCCCGAATATGTGGATGAGGAAATCGCCGTGCTGGGCATCAACACGGCCCGCTCCCTGACCTTCAAGGATGGCCGCATCAGCCACGAGCAGATCGATGTCCTGCGTGAACGCCTGGGCCGTTTGCCGCCCGGTTTGACGCGCATCATCGTCACGCACCATCCATTTGACTTGCCCGAGCATTTCGACAAGGATGATCTGGTCGACCGCGCGCCGCTGGCGCTGCAAATGTTTTCCGAATGCGGTGTGGACCTGTTACTGGCCGGCCATTTGCACGCCAGCCATGCGGGCGACACCTCGGCGCGCTACAAGATCGACGGTTACGCTGCCCTGATGGTGCAGGCGGGCACGGCCACGTCCACGCGGGGCAGGGGCGAGTCGAACTCGTTCAATGTCATCCGCATCGAAGACAGCTGCATCCGCGTCGAACGCTACAGCTGGAATGAAGACAGCGCCGACTTTGAAAAAGTCAGCACGGAAGCGTTCGAGCGCCAGGGCGGCGTGTGGGCCAGCTTGCGGCCGCTGTAGGTATCTCGTCGGATTAGCGCGGCGAAGCTGCGCTAATCCGACCTACTTCCTTACAGCCAGTAGTTCATGAAACGCGCCGCCCACTCCTTCATGCGGTCCGATATGGGGCGCGTTTCCCATTTCGCCCGGGTGATTTCTTCCGAGTCGCGCAAGTCTTCCTGGAAGGCGTTTTCCATTTCACGGCCGAAACTGTCGCCCAGCACGATCACGTTCAGTTCGCTGTTATGCAGGAAGCTGCGCATGTCGATGTTGGTCGAGCCCACGGTCGACCAGGCGCCGTCGATGACGGCTGTCTTGGCGTGCAGCACGGCCAGTTTCAAGTGGAAGATGCGGACGCCGCCGGCCAGCAACTGGTCGTACAGCGCGTGTCCCGCATGGAACACCAGGCCGCTGTCGGACACGCCGGGCAGCACCACGGTGACGTCCACGCCCCGCTTGGCGGCCGCGATCAGCGCGTCGACCGTCTGCTGGTCGGGCACGAAATAGGCGGACGTGATGTGGATGGATTTCTTCGCTTCCTGGATGGCCAGGATGTAGGCCTTGTAGATTTCAAAGCCGCCGTCCGGCTCGCTGGCTACCACGCGCACCAGCTTGTCGCCCACTTCGGACAGCACGGGGAAATAATTGGCGTCCGCCAAGTCGGCCTGGTCTTGCTGGGCCCAGGTGCGGATGAACAGCCACTGGAAGGCGGCCACGGCCGGGCCTTCCACTTTCACGTGCGTATCGCGCCAGCCCACGTCCTTCTTGTCGGTAGGTTTCGATTTCGAGCGGAACAGCGAGCTCTTGGCATAGGTATCGCTGATATTGATGCCGCCCGTAAACGCCATCTTGCCGTCGACGATCAGCACCTTGCGGTGGTCGCGGTTATTGATCTTCCACTCATCACCCTTCAGCTTGGCGGGATTGACGGGGTTGAAGGCCACCAGGTGCACGCCTGCGGCGCGCATGCGCTCGAAGAAGGCTTGCGGCACGCCGATGGTGCCCACGCTGTCGTAGATGACGTTCACCGTCACGCCCGATTGCTGTTTTTCGATGAGCATGTCGGCAAATTTCAGGCCCAGCGGGTCCTGGTCGAAGATATACGTTTCCAGGTTGATGCTGTTCTTCGCCTCGCTGATGGCCTGGAACATGGCGGCCATGGTTTGCGGACCGTCAAACAGCAGGGTCACCTTGTTGCCTTTGATTAAAGGCACGCCCGTGGCCGCCTCTTCCAGCGCGGCCTGGGTCTTCAAGTCCATGCCGGACTTGGCCCAGCGCTTGTTGAGCAGGGCGGCGCGGCTGTTGACGTTCAGCATGGCGCCCTTGCCCGTGATGACCTTGGGCCTGGCCACGGGTTCCAGGGTGGTGTTGAGGTTCTTGACATTGGGCAGCGAGGCGCATGCAGCCAGGGTCCAGCACAGCAGTAGGGCGGTGAGGCAGGGTTGCATGCGCCTGGCGGTCATTTTTGAGCCTTGGTCGTGGGTGACAGGTTTGCCGAGTCATCGGCCAGCGCCAGTGGCGGCGGGTTTTTCGAGCCGAGGAAGAAGACGATGGGCGACCTCAGGAAGCGCTTGCCCAGAATCTTCAACAATTGCATGCCGTGCTTGAAGCGCACCTGGCGCGAACGCAGGGCCACCCACAGGGCCAAACCGAAGCTGACCAGCAAATTGGCCGTGCCGATGGCGAAGATGCCCGACAGCGACTTGACGGCCAGTTGCCAGCTCATGTTGTGGTCCAGTCCCACCAGCGCTGTCGCAAAGTTGGCGGCCGAGAAGGTGATGTGGCGGATATCGATGGGCAAGCCGATCAAAAAGCCCAGGGTACCGATGGAACCGAGCAGGATACCGAAATAGAAGTTACCCATCAGACCGCCCAGGTTGTTTTCCAGGTACAGGCCCAGCCGTTGCAAGCGCTCCTGGCCGATCACGCGGCCCAGGCCGCGCAATTGCGCGATGCGCTGCGCCCAGCGCGTGTACAGCGCCTGGTTATCATAGTAGCCCGAAATCAGGCCGGCCACGAACAGGCACACGCCGGCAATCATGGCGTAGAAGATGGCGGGGCTGCCGATGGGGTCGATATCGTGCAGCAGATGCATGGCTTTTTCCGGCGACACCAGGTTATGGCCCGTGATCGCCTTGTAGCCCAGCGCGATCAGCCAGGCCGTGGGAATGGCCGTGGCCAGGTTGCCCAGCACGGCCATGTTTTGCGTGCGGAAGACCTTGTTGATCAGTTCGGCCATGCTGTCGAGGTCGATATTCCTGCCATCCTTGCTGTGCAGGCCGGCGGCGATGCGCGAGGCCGTCATGGCCGGCTGCTTGGTGGCCACCGTGAAGTGCAGCAAGTGGATGAACATGAAGCCGATCGAGTAATTCATGCTGAACATGAACGCTTCGACCAGCGGTGCCGAGCGCAAATACGACATCAGGATCTTGAACAGGGCCATGAAGCCGATGATGATGCCCGCGCCCGCCGATGAGAGGAACATGGCGCCCATTTCGCGGCGGTTTTCCGCGATGTAGTGCTCGCCCGTGCGGCTGGCGTTTTCCGTCACATTGCGCGCCAGCAAGTTGATATTGTCGGAAAACAGGTCGCTGACCTTGTACTTGTGGTTATGCGCGCTTATCAGTTCCAGCGCCAGCGCGACGGCGCCCGCGCGGCGGCGGCTGACGGGCTGCGGGTGCAGCAAGTCTTGCGTGGCGTCCACTGTGATGGCGGCGATATCCACGTTGGCGGAGCTGGGCAGCTCGCCGCTCGTGTCGACCAGGAACAGCAGCTTGCGCAGGCGGTCGATGCTTTGCGCCAGCGCCACCAATAAATACGTGAGGGGAATGCTGGTGCCCTGGTACAGGGCTTTCTTGCGGATCTTGGCGATGACGGCGTCGCACTGGTCCAGCATCACCAGTAAATGGCGCGCGTCTTCGATGTGTTCGATATTGCCGTGCAGCAGATTCGTGTAGGCGTCCAGGTAGGCGTTCACTTCCGTGTTCTGCACCATGAACGGCGACTGGAATACTTCAATTTCATTGTGGAAACGCGTCAGTTCCGGTTCCAGGCCCATGGCGCAGACGCGGTAGGACAGGGTGCGGATGGCGTCGAGCATGCCCGGCAGCATGATATTGCCGTCGCCGACGGCCAGTTCGATATCGTCGCTGGTGAGCACGTCGAACAGTTCCAGCCAGTCCGTGGCGGGCACGTTGCTGATCCACAAATAATCGGTCTTCAGGTACAGCACCTGGTCGAGCGCGTCGTTCAGGTACTCGTCGCCCAGGGCGGGCGGCAGCATGCGGTAGGCGATGCGGCGTTTCAATTCGGTGAAAAAACCGCTATTCGACAGCACGCCGATGTCCGTGTACAGGCTGGCGTGGCGGCGCGCGGCCAGCACGCGCAGCACGTATTCGTGCAGGGCGCGCGCTTGCGCGGGGTTACCTTTGAGAAGCTGGCGCAGGGTGCGCACGTTGGCGATCGCGGTAGCGCTGTCGTGGGGGCGCTTGGGACGCAGTGAGTTGAATAATTCCACCAGCAAGTCGATATTGCTGGAGTTGGGGTCAATGCGTTCGAGGATAGCTAGCATGCAGAAAAACGGGCGAGCCGCTGTCGGTAAAACCAGTAGTGTACCGCCTGCGTCAAATCGCGCAACGTTCGCTACCGAACATTGCTTTACGGCAGGGCCTGCTTTTAACGCCATTTTGCCGCCAGTGCCACAATCATGGTCACTCTTGCGTGTTGTCAGTGCGCGACGTGTTTCCCGGGGCTAAGCTGAAGTTTCTGTTGTACAACGCACGGATGGCTGGACAAAAAGCGAGGATAAGGTAACACTAAGATCAGACACACAGCGCATGTCCTGATCAATACCGGGAAGTTTCAATTCACGTTACCGAGATATTTATCATGAAGACCTCGTATTTTGCGCTGGCTGCGATAGGGATGGGGTCATTTGCGCTGGGCGCAGCGGCCCAGGCTGCCGATGGCGCGGGCAGTGCCGCATCCAGTAACGTTGCCGTGTATGGCGTGCTCGACGCGGGTATCGTTGCCGAACGGGGCTGTGTCGCCAATTGCGCCGGCGCCAAGGTGTCCGGCGGCGTTGCGTCCGGCTCGCGCCTGGGGCTGCAGGGTCGCGAAGCCTTGGGCAATGACGTGTCCGCCGTGTTTACCCTGGAAGCGGGCGTGCAGAACGATACGGGGCAGTCGGAAGACGGTCGCCTGTTCGGCCGCCAGGCTTACGTGGGCCTGGATGGCCGCCTGGGCGCGCTGACTCTGGGGCGCCAGTACAACCTGCAATACCTGACGCTCACCGACGTGGCCGACCCGTTCAAGGGCGGCATGGCCGGCAGCGCCAGCAACCTGGCCGGCTACAGCGTGAAACGCTATGACAATACCGTCAAATACGTGACGCCCGCCTTGCGCGGCGTGTCCGCCAGCGCCATTTACAGCTTTGGCGAGTCGCCGTACAGCAGCGCCAATAACCGCGCGTATGGCGCCACGCTCGGCTATTCGGCCGGCGCCGTGAATGTCAGCGTGTCGCACCAGCGCAAGAACAACTTCATCCTCGCTTCCGGCACCCTGCCCGCCATCGACATGTCGGCCCGCAACACCCTGATCGCGGCAAATATCGACCTGAAAGTGGCCACCGCCTTTGCCGCCGTGGGCGTGAACAAGGGCTATGGCAGTTCGCCGTGGGACCCGAACAATGCCTACAGCTCGCTGGCTCTGTCGATGTCGTCGTCGGATAGCCGCGATACCTTGCTGGGCGTGTCCGTGCCCGTGGGCGGCTTCAAGCTGCTGGCCTCGTACGTGCGCAAGGATGACCGCGACCTGGCCAACCGCGACGCCAGCCAGGTGGCCCTCGGCCTCACGTACTCGCTGTCAAAACGCAGCGATTTCTACGCGTCTTACGCGAAGATCCACAACAAGAACGGCGCCCGCTACACGGTGGGCAATGCCAGCGACGCGGGACGCGGCGACGCCGCTTTTAATATGGGCTTTCGTCACGGCTTCTGAGCAGCCGCGCCCGCCAGGCGGCCGGTGCAGGATGACAGCGCGCCTTCAACCTGGGCTTCCGTCACGGCTTCTGAGCGCCAGCGGTTGACGGTGCAGGGCAGGTCGCCCCCAGCCACTTGCCGTTGCTTGTCACGTTCACCTGCTCGGGCGTGCCGCGCGCGTTGGTCGTCACCGCCAGTTGCATGCTGAAAGCCTGGTCGCCACTGAAGCGCACCTGGCCTTCGCCGCTCGATTTCGGGTTAGCACAGGTGAACGATACATTCATGCCGCCCGCAGTGTCGGTGTTCTTCGACTTGCAATCGCCGGGCTGGCCCGTGGGAATCTGTTTGCGCGCGGCCATCTCCGGCGTCACGCAAGCCGTTACGCGCACGGCGCCATCGGCGCCCACGGCGGGCATGGCCATGCCGCGGCTGGCGGCCATGCTTTCCAGCTGCTTGCGTTGATCGGGAGGAAGGTTGCCCAGTTGCTGCAGCACCATGGACATGGCGTTGTCGGTAGCGGCATCGGGCGACGCCATCTTGCTGTCGACTTGCCACAGGCCCGGCTTGATGGGGGTGGACGGTGAGGCAGCTTGGGCACCGGCGTGCGCGCCGATGGCGGCGCAGGCCAGCAAACTCAGGCGTAGCAGGGAGTGGTTCATGTTGGCGTCTCCAAAAAGGGCAGACCCCAGCATACGGCATGGCAAGCGGGGCACGCTTGCCAATGTGTTACAAACTGTGATCGGGTTCGATGCGGCGCACGTCGACGCAGGCGATGCGGCGCTCGTCGGCCTCGACGATTTCATAGCGCAAGTCATCGAGTTCCAGCACTTCGCCCACGGCCGGCATGTTTTCAAAGTGCGCCAGCAGGAAGCCGGCCAGCGAGTTGTAATCGCCGTCTTCGCTGACCAGCGACTCCGTCTCGAAGACTTGCTCCAGGTAATGCAGGTCCGTGGCGCCGTCGATGCGCCAGTGGCCGGGGCCCAGCACTTCCACGTCGGGTTGCTCGTCCTCGTCGGGGAATTCGCCGGCGATGGCTTCGAGGATGTCGATGGGCGTCAGCACGCCTTGCACGGTGCCGAACTCGTCGACCACCAGCACCAGCTGGCCGCGCGAGCGCTTCAAGGTTTCCATGGCTTTCAGCACGCCGGCCGCTTCCGGCACGACGATGGCTTCGCGCATGCTGGCCGGGTCGATCTTGCCGTGCGACACGAGATCTTCGATGAGGTCCTTGCTGCGCGCGATGCCGATCACATTGTCCAGGTCATCATTGCAGACAGGAATCATGCTGTGCGGCGTCTCGCGTAGCAGTTGCAGCATCTTTTCGCTGCTGTCGTTCAGGTTGACCCACGAGACGTCGCCGCGCGGCGTCATCACCGAGCGGATCGAGCGTTCCGCCAGGGTCAGCACGCCGCTGACCATGTTGCGCTCTTCCACGCCGAAGGCGGACGGGTCGAGCGCTTCCTTGACTTCGTGCTCTTCGACGGCTTCGCGACCCTTGCGCCCCCCCAGCAGGCTCAGCACGGCTTGCGCCGTGCGGTCGCGCAGCGGGGCATTCGACTGCAGCTTGAGGAAGTTGCGGCGCGCCAGCTGATTGAAGAACTCAATGACGATCGAGAAACCGATAGCGGCGTACAGATAGCCTTTCGGAATGTGGAAGCCCATGCCTTCGGCCACCAGGGACAGGCCGATCATCAGCAAAAAGCTCAGGCACAGCACCACGACGGTAGGGTGGGCGTTGACGAAGCGCGTCAGCACTTTTGAAGCGAGCATCATGACGACGATGGAAATGACGACGGCCGCCATCATCACGTACAGGTTGTCCACCATGCCGACGGCCGTGATGACGGCGTCGAGCGAGAAGACGGCGTCGAGCACGACGATCTGCGCCACCACCAGGCCGAAGCCGGCGTAGACTTTCGGGCCTGTCTGGGCATGTGTGACGCCTTCGAGGCGCTCGTGCAGCTCGGTGGTGGCCTTGAACAGCAGAAACAGGCCACCGATGAGCAGGATCAGGTCGCGTCCCGAAAACGAGAATGTCCATAGGGAAAACAATGGCGTGGTCAGGGTGACCAGCCAGGAAATCAGGGAGAGCAGGCCCAGGCGCATGACGAGGGCCAGGGTCAGGCCCAGCACGCGCGCCTTGTCGCGCTGGTGCGGCGGCAGTTTCTCGGCCAGGATGGCGATGAAGATCAGGTTGTCGATGCCCAGTACGATTTCCAGTACGACCAGCGTCAGCAGGCCGACCCAGATTGTCGGGTCAAATAACCATTCCATGTGTGTAACCTTGTAAAGTCAATCAATATAAAGCGTGCCCGGCGGCGGATTGCCCCGGGCTTGAATGCGATGCGTGCTGCGGTGTCAGTGGCGGACGCGCGGCGGCCGGATGGCCTGCCGCGCGTCCGCTTCGGCAAGTGCGCCCGGTCCCGCTTGCCAAATAATGGCGCAAAACGGCGCCCCCTGGCGCGAGGTCGGGTACAGCGTGATGGGGTCGTTGTCGCAGTCGTCGGCGTCGCAGTTGTCGCCGGGCTGGCCCGCATGGGCGCCGGGGTCAAGGCAATCCGCGACGAAGGCAGGCGTGGCAGTAATGCCGGCCACGACTGCATGCTGGAATGGGGAAGGGCTGGCGTAGGCCATGCTGGCGAACGCCTGTGGTAAGGCGATGAAAACAAAAAGGCAGAGCAGGACGAGAGCTCGTCTCATATACAGGCAGATAGTTCTGGAACCATGGAGTATAACACGGGCACATAACAGCTCGATGACAGGGACTTGCGTCACTGATAAGTATGCCGTAAATTGTGAGAGCAATAATTTCCCTGGGCGGCGAAGACGCAGCGCGGGCCTGTGGCAATGTTTGCGGCCGCATCACATGGCGCTTGCGCTTTTTTCTAACGTAGTGTTACCAGGACTCCGCCTTGAAACCAATTACCGCCCTCCTGCTTGCCGCCGGCATCCTCTCGCCTTCCTTCATCCTGGCCGCCACCCCGGTGGAAGTCGCGCCGACCCAGAAAACCGGCAAGGCTGCACCCAACCGCGGCGCCGCCGTCAAAGTCACGTCCGTCGAAGGCATCACCGAATACCGCCTGGCCAATGGCTTGCGCGTGCTGCTGTTTCCCGATGCCAGCAAGCCGACCCTGACCACCAACATCGTCTACCTGGTCGGCTCGCGCCATGAAAACTATGGCGAAACGGGCATGGCCCACTTGCTCGAGCACTTGCTGTTCAAGCCCAGCGCCAACTTCGGCGTCAAGAAGGGCAGCAAGACCCCGGTCGAGATCCTGAACTCGACGGGCGCGCAGTTCAACGGCACCACCTGGTACGACCGCACCAATTACTACGCCACCTTCCCCGCCAACGACGACAACCTGCGTCAGATGCTGGCCATGGAAGCGGACCGCATGGTGAACGCCGCCATCGACCAGAACGACCTGTGGAATCCGAAGACGCAGAAGGGCGAAATGACCGTCGTGCGCAACGAGTTCGAGATGGGCGAGAGCGACCCGATCGGCGTGACCAGCGAACGCATCCAGGCCATCGCCTACGACTGGCACAACTATGGCAAGTCGACCATCGGCGCCCGCTCCGACATCGAGCAAGTGAATATTCCCCGCTTGCGCGCGTTTTACCATGAATATTATCAGCCCGATAACGCCGTGCTGATGGTGGCGGGCCGTTTCGACGAAGTCAAGGTGTTGAAGCAGATCAATGATCTGTTCGGCAAGATTCCGAAACCCACGCGCGTGATCGAACCGACCTATACGGCCGAACCCGTGCAGGATGGCGAGCGCGCCGTGACGGTGCGCCGCAGCGGCGGCACGCAGTTCGTCGGCGCCGGCTATCACGTGGCGCCGTCCGGCAACCCGGATGCCGTCGCCATCGAAGTGCTGGGCCACGTGCTGACGGACGCGCCCGCTGGCCGCCTGCACAAGGCGCTGGTGGAAACCAAGCTGGCCAGCAAGATCGAATACAACTCGGTGAGCAACCTGGAGCCGGGCTACAACCTGTTCGGCGCGCTGGTGCCACTCGATGGCAACCTCGATGCGGCGCAAGCGGCCATGCTGAAAGTGCTGGAAGAGCTGAAATCGCAGCCGGTCACGGAGGCGGAAGTGGCGCGCGTGAAGCAGCAGCTGAACAAGCAGGTCGAACTGATCACCTCGAACACGGCGCGCATGACGATCGCCCTGACGGAATCGCTGGCGGCTGGTGACTGGCGTCTGTTCTTCCTGCAGCGCGACCAGCTCGACAAGCTGACGACGGCGCAGGTACAGGCGGCGGCCGAGAAATACCTGAAGAGCTCGAACCGCACCCTGGGCCGCTTCATCCCCACCGATGCGCCGGACCGCACCGTCGTACCGGCCTACGCCGACGTGGCGCCGCAACTGGCCGGCTACACGGGCCGCGCCGTGGTGGCGCAGGGCGAAGCGTTCGATCCCAGCCCCGACAATATCGAAGCGCGCACGCAGCGCTTCACCTTGCCGAACGGCTTGAAGGGCGCCTTGCTGCCGAAGAAAACCAAGGGCAATACCGTCAGCGTCGTATTGAAATTGCAGATCGGCAGCGAAGACAGCTTGCGCGGCAAGTCGTTTGTTGGCAGCTACACGGCCAATCTGTTGTCGCGCGGCACGGATAAACTGTCGCGCCAGGAAGTGAAGGACAAGTTCGACCAACTGGGCACGCAAGTGGCCATCACGGGCGGCGCCGAAGGCGTCACCGCCATGCTGACGGGCAAGCGCGAGAACTTGCCTGCCGCCATGGACCTGCTGGCGCAAGTGCTGCAAAAGCCCGCCTTGAGCGAGACGGAATTCCTGGAATTGCAGCGCGAGCGCGTGGGCCGCGCGGAACAGGAATTGCCTGAACCGCAACCGCTGGCCGTGAACGCCTTCCGCCGCCTGCTCGACGCCACGCCAGAAGACCATGTGCGCCATGTGGCCACCCTGCCGTTTGAGCTGGCGCAATGGAAAGCCATCCAGGTGGCTGATGTGAAAGCCTTTCATGGCGCCTATTATGGCGCGTCGAACGCCACCGTTGCCGCCGTGGGTGATTTCGACCCGGCCGCGCTGAAGGCGCAAGTGGCCAGCCTGTACGGCAGCTGGAAGGCGCAGCAGCCGTATGTGCGCATTCTTGATGCCGTCAAGCCCGTCAGCGGCGAGAAAGTCACGCTGGAAACGCCGGACAAGGCCAACAGTGTGCTGTTCGCCATCCAGCCGATTCCCCTCAAGGATGACGCCGCCACCTATCCGGCCTTGCTGATCGCCAATCACATGCTCGGTGGCGGCGCCTTGCGCAGCCGCCTGGCAGACCGCATCCGCCAGAAGGAAGGCCTGTCGTACGGCGTCGGCTCGCAAGTGACGGTGCCGTCGCGCGAACCGGCCGGTTACTGGATGGCGTATGCCATCAGCGCGCCGCAAAACACGGTCAAGGTGGAAGCGGCCCTGCGCGAGGAAATCGCCAAGGTGCTGGCCGACGGCTTTACGCAAGAGGAATTGGCCGAGGCGAAGAAAGGCTGGCTGCAATCGGAAGAAGTGGGCCGCACGCAGGATGCGGGCCTGGCACGCGAACTGGCCGGCTACCTGGCGCAAGACCGCACCATGGCGTACGACAAGGACCTGGAAGCGAAAGTGGCCGCCTTGACCCTGGCGCAAGTGAACCAGAGCCTGCGCGAGTACTTGAAGCCATCGGCCGTCTCGATCGTGACGGCGGGCGACTTCGCCAAGGTGGCGAAAGAGGGCGAAAGCGGTGCCAAGGCAACGACGTCGAAGTAAGCTGCTTTACATAGAAAAAACCCGCCGGCAAGTCACCTTGCCGGCGGGTTTTTTATTGATGCTGTCAACTTAGCGTGGCGCCATTTCGGCTACGTAGATTTCCACGCGGCGATTGCGTGCGCGTCCCGAGGCATCCGCATTCGAGGCGATCGGCTCGCGTGCGCCGCGGCCTTCCGTGACGACGCGCGTCGGTGAGACGCCGCGCATGGCCAGGTAGTCGCGCGTGTGGGCCGCGCGTTCCACCGACAGCGGTTCATTGATGGAAGCGCTGCCCGTGCTGTCCGTGTGGCCGATGATGCTGACCGTGGTGTTCTGGTTTTCGTTCAGGGTGGCGGCAAAGCGGTCGAGAATCGGGCGGAAGTTGCCCTTGATGTCGGCGCGGTTTGTGTCGAAGGAAATATCGCTGGGGATTTCCATTTTCAGGCGGTTATCGGCCGTCTGCGTCACTTGCACACCAGTACCCTGTGTCGCTTGTTCCATCGCGCGCTTCTGGTTTTCCATGCGGTTCGACCAGATATTGCCGACCACGGCGCCCGCTGCCGCGCCCAGCAGGGCGCCGCCGGCCGTGCGGCCGCTGCTGCCACCACCGGTGGTGCCGCCGATCAAGGCGCCCAGGCCTGCGCCGATGCCGGCGCCCGTGGCCGTGCCACGCTGCGTCGAGGACATATCCGCGCAGCCAGTGGCGGCCAGCGCGAGGACCAGCATGCCGATCAGGGATTTGGCGCCAGGGCCGTTTTTGAATGCTTTCATGGATTTTCTCCTTGTTTTGTTATTGGGACATACCCAGAGTTACCTGCACACGTTACTGCAAAATGAAGCTGTTTGCCAGTGGGTGCACACTGTATGCAAAAGGCGGCAAAAAGGCGGCGCCCGTTTGCACGCGCGCCGCCCTGTCTGGCCAGTCAAATGGCGTCTATAAACCGCGCCCGCTGATCAGGCGCAGCAGCACCATGATCACGGCGACCACCAGCAGGATGTGGATGAAGCCGCCAATGGTATAGGAAGTTACCAGGCCCAGCAGCCAAAGAATGATGAGTACGACGGCGATTGTATATAGCATGATATGTCCTCCGAGAGTAATGTGTGGATGACGGCGACTGCCTTGGCCTTGCAGGCGCTGGCGCGTGGCGCCGTCATCGGTTCTTGTCATTGCGCGGCGACTATGTCGCTGAACGCTGATGCCATGACTTAGTGTCTACTTTGTTTCCCTTGCGTTCTGTACGCTGTCGTACACAAGGATCAACTATCGGGGCCGGTCGGCGTGCTCATCGGCCATGCCCGGTATCCAGGCCAGCATGCCGGCCATGCCGACGGCGCCCGCCAGGCAGCTGACCATGCCGCCCGTCAGCAGCAGCATCACGCCGAACACGGGCGCGCTCGCTTGCAATGGCGCGAGGTCCAGCGCGCAGAAGCCCAGCGCGGTGGCGAAGATGCCGCCGCCGATAAAGCCCAGCCAGATCCGGTTGCCGCCTGTCTTGTCGTTTTTCATCGCATCTCCTTGAAGACATCCGTTGAGCTTTCCTGAGTGCATCATCTCGCAGGACGGCAAACTCATCTGTACGCCAACGAACATTATCAAAAAGAAAACGCCCGGACAGGCCGGGCGTGTGTTGGATTTGTCACGCTGGCGGGCGGCCTACTTGCCGCCGGCCGCTTAGCCGATGGCGCGCAAGCCGCCGTTGACGACGCGTACGCGGTCGCCCTGGCGCCAGTTCGGCGCGGCGCTCTGGTGCACGGTGCGCGTTTTGCCGTTATCGAGGCGCACGACGATGTTGTAGCTGCGCGTGGCGCGCACGCTGCCTTCGATCTGGTTGCCGGCCACGGCGCCGCCAACGGCACCCAGCACGGTGGCCAGTTGCTTGCCGTGGCCGCCGCCTACCTGGTTGCCCAGCAAGCCGCCGACGACGGCGCCGCCGGCCGCCCCCACGCCGCTGCCTTCGGCGCGCGTATTGACTTCATGGATGGCTTCGATCACGCCGCAATTGCCGCACACCTGCGGCGCCGGGGCGGCTGCGGCGTATTGCTGCTGTGCTTGCTGCTGCGGCTGCGGCTGGCGCATGGGTTGCTGCTGTGGCTGTTGCTGTTGCGGCGGCAAGGCAGCCAGCGCTTGCGCGCCGGCAGGCTGCAAGTTCGCTTGCGGCTGGTTCGCCTGCAGGTTGGCCAGCTGTTCGGCCGAGGTGCTGGCCGCCAGTGGCTGGGCATCGCCCTGGGATGAGGGCAGCCAGCCCATCAGGGCCGCCGTGCCCACGCCGCAGAACAGCAGGACGGCGACGGCGGCGGCAAGCACCAGCGGATGGAGGGATTTGGTGGTGGTGGTCATGGAAAGCTCCTTGGTTTTTTTAAATAATGAAATGGGTAGTGCGTGTGATCCGTGCATGCAGCCAGTGTGCTGTGCCGCGTGCCGCGCTTCCGTGCGTCACCGTACATACAGGCTCGGTACTGCACCGTAGGCTAAGTAAAAATTATGTCGAGTTGTAACGTTGTAACGACACCAAGGAAAAGCAATGCGACCAACGAATGCCAGCATGACCCTGTCCCGCGACGCAGGCCGATCTGGCCTGGGGTCGCCTGCGGGCGCGCTTGACGCCGGCAACCGCTTGCTTGCCAGCCTGCCCGAGCACGACTTGCGGCACCTGACGGCGCTGTTCGATACCGTCACGGTCGAGGTGGGCGAGGTGCTGTACGAGCCGGGCCAGCCTATCGGCTACATCTATTTCCCCGGCGACTGCCTGATCTCGCTGCTGGCCGTGGCGGAAGGACGGATGACCCTGGAAGTGGGCTCCGTCGGCCGAGAAGGCGTGCTGGGCGCTTCCGTCGCGCTGGGTCATGACCTGGCGCAGGTACGTGCCGTGGTGCAACGCTCCGGCACGGCCAGCCGCATCGCACGTGCGGCGTTCTGCGCCGAGTTCGCCCAGCTCGATTCCCTGCAGCGCCTGCTGTACCGCTACACGGACACCTTGCTGGCGCAAGCCATCCAGATTGCCGTGTGCAGCCGCTTCCATGTGCTCGAGGCGCGCCTGGCCCGTTCGCTGTTGATCACGCGCGACCGCCTGCAGTCGGAAAAATTTCACCTGACGCATGAATTCCTCGCCCATACCCTGGGCGTGCGGCGGGTTGGCGTGACCAAGGCAGCCAGCGCGCTGCAACAGCAAAAACTGATCACCTACAGCCGCGGCAATATCGAAATCCTCGATTCCGCCGGCCTGGAAGCCGTCTCCTGCCGCTGCTACGCGCTGGTCAAGGACAGCGGCGCCATCGGCATGGCCAACGTCTTCGTCTGATTTCCTCAGAATAACTTTTCAATTTCGTCAACAGAAGCCGGACGCAAAAAAGCGGGGCGGGCGCCTGGGCACCCACCCCGCTTTCTTGCGCAACGATTACTTCGGCTTGACCTGGTTGCCGATCACGCCGCCGACGGCGGCGCCACCGACTGCGCCGATGGCGCTGCCGCCCGTCAGCACGGAGCCGGCAACGGCGCCGACACCGGCGCCGATGGCCGTATTTTTATCCTGACCCGACATGTTGGCGCAAGCAGTCAAGCTCAGCAGCAGAGCGGCAACGGAAGTGGTGGCGGCGATTTTTTTAATGATTTGCATGATAATTCTCCTATGAATTCGGACCTCGTGGCGCCGGCATGGTATGGGCCGGTGGGACTTCGTGTCGCCACGTCTTGGGTGTTTCAGGCACGATCACAGAATAGAATTGTGACAAGGCAGGGTCTGTTCGACAACGCACATAGGGGTGTAACAATTGTAATCGCGCACGGTTGCCGTGCCGTTCAGCGGTGTTTGCGCGGTGTCTTGCCCGGTTTCGGCGCCACCGGCTTGACGCGCGCCTTGGCCAGCAGGGTGGCGCATTCGCTATCCTCGCCGGGACCGGTGTTCACCAGCGGCAGCAGGGCGGCCACGGGCGCCACCACGGCCAGCGCCAGGGCGCCGCCGGCGCGCAGAGCCAGCACGCCCTTGTCGATGCTCACGTCGGGCTTGCTGAAGGTACCCCGCACATACAAAGGCGAGCGCAGCGAAAAGATGCGCAAGCCCTTGCTGTCCGGCTGCAGGGTCAGGTCCAGCTGCTCGTTGGCCAGGTTGACCGTGCCGTCGGCGTGCAGGATGGCATCGTCCGTGTCGACGATGAACTGGCGCGTGCGCATCAGCCCCTTGGTGACGACGAAATCGGCGGCCATGCAGTTCAGCTTGACCTGCTTGTCGCCCACCAGCTTGGTCAGCACGATACTGCCGATATTCAAGCCCATTTCTTCCAGCAGCAGCTTGCTGATGCTGCCCCGGTTGATCAGCGCGCGCACTTCGCCGTTCGAACTGCCCAGCAGGCTGGCGACGGAATTACCCGTGGCCGACAGCGAAGCGTCGCCATTGATTTCGCCCACGCTCGCCTGCAGGGCCGGCAGGCGGGGAAACAGCTGCTGGATGTGCAGGTGGCGCGCGCTGGCCTTGAGTTCGGCGGCGATGCCATTGGCGACAACTTTGCCGCTGCCGTCGAGCTTGATCTGCGACGTCAGGGTGCCGCCCGCCACGTTGAAGTTGAGCGGCGTCAGGGACAGCACGCCATCCGTCAGCACCACATGCGTGTCGAGCTTGCTGATTGGCAACTCGGCGTCGCGCGTGATCTTGTCAGCCGTGTAGCGCACGTCGGCATCCAGGCTGGTCCAGCGCTCCGTCTTGAAGGTTTCCACCGGCAGTACGCGGCCGGCCGGCTGCGTCGACGGCACGCCTCGCTCCTTCTTGCTGGCGCTGGAATCGGCGCCCACCAGCGGGCCCAGGTCGGAAAATTGCAGCAGGCGCGAGTGGACCTCGCCCGTCAGGCGCTTGCGCGGTGTGCTAGCCGAAAAGGCCAGCTTGCCACGGATGTCGCTCGACCCTACCCTGCCGCTGAACTGGTCGTACACCCATTCGCCGCCGCGGGGCGCCAGGGTGCCCGTCAAATGGCCTTCCGTACTGAAATGCGGCGTTTCCGGCAGCAGCACGCCCGTCAATGGATACAGGCGCGCCATGCTGGGCCCGGATATTTTCAGGCGCACGTCGAGCGCGGCCAGGTCGGCCGGGCGCGTCAGGGTGCCTTCGATGGCCACGCTGCTGCCGCCTGCGCGCATGTCGGCCTGGATGGGGAAGGGCGTGCCTTGCTGCTGCAGCGACAGCACGCCGCCCGCCTTGCCGCCGCCCTGGATGCTTTCGCCTCGGTATTTGCCGGACAGTTTCCACGCGATGCCGTAGCGCGCATCGTCCGTGATGGTGTCGACATCGGCGCGCATCGCCGTCTTTGTGACGCCATCGTCCAGATATACGGTGCCCTTGCTGAAGACCACGCTTTGCAGTTCCAGCTGCCACGGCGATGGCTGTTCCTGCTTGTCGAAGGTCCAGTTGTTCTTGCCATCCTTGTTGCGCAGCAAGCGTATCTGTGGCGTGTCGAAGCGCAATTGCGGGATGATGATTTTCTTGTCCAGCAGGGCCAGCGGGTTGAGCGAAAACGCCAGCTGGCTCACGCTGGCCAGCTGCGCCTCGCCATCCGTGTCCGCCATGCTGGTTGGGTTGCCCAGGCGCACGTCCTTTGCCTGCAGGTGCGGCCACGGCAGGTAGGCGCGCCAGGTTTGTTGCCCCGCCGTAGGCGGCTGCTGCCACGTCAGCGACAGGTCGCCTGCAATGGCAAACGGCCGGCCCAGCGCTTCGCTGGCGCGCGCATTCAGCCAGGGCTTGGCGCGGTTCCAGTCCATGTTGAGCAGGACGACGACGGCCGTGATGGGCAGGGCGACCAGCACGGCGGCGCTGGCGAGGGCGATTTTCTGGCGGCGCGAGAGTGAGATAAGGCGTGGCATAAGGTGTGGGGTAAGAAGCGTTTCTTTCTAGACAGAAGCACGATGCTACAGGAATCGCTACAAAGCAGGTCCGTTTCAGGTTTTGCCGGCGCAGGCGTGCGCTGGCGCACCTTGCCCGTGCAAGTATTGTCGATTTCCTACCCTATGTGCGGCACCGAACGGATATGCGGGGCGCCGGAGCCTATAACGTCATACATCAAACACCGTTCCTGATTCCTGATTCCAGATGCACCGACGGATGAAACTTACCGCTTAACATTTTCCAGGAGAAGAAAAATGACAAACCGAGATTTCACGATGTCCCCACTGGCCGCCCTGGCTGCTTGCGCCACCGCCGTCGTCCTGATGACGGGCTGTTCCAGCCTGAAAACGCCAGCCACGGCCGATGTCGCCGTGTCGCGCGCCGCCGTCGATAACGCCGCCAGCGCCGGCGCCGCCGACCTGGCACCCGATGAAATGCGTTCGGCCCGCGAAAAAATGCGCATGGCTAACCAGGCCCTGAAAGACCGCGACTACAGGACGGCGCGCGAGCTGGCCGACCAGGCGCAAGCCGATGCCAAGCTGGCGCAAAGCAAGGCCAACTCGGCCAAGGCCACCAGCGCCGCCGATGAAATCAACGAGAGCATCCGCGTCATGCGCGAAGAACTCGACCGTGCCAACCAGCAAGCCCCGAAACAGTAACGAACAATAGGACCCCATCATGAAAAAAGCTACCTACACCACGATTCCCGGCCTGCTGGCCATGGCTGCCCTCGTCGCCGCCTGCAGCTCCGCGCCAACCACCACCAGCCTGCTCGACCAGACGCGTGGCGACTATATGGCGGCGCAATCGAACCCGCTGGTGTCGACCTATGCGCCACGCGAATTGCGCGAAGCGAGCGCTGCGCTGGAAGCGGCGAACGCGGCCGCCACGCGCCAGGATGACAGCGAAAAGGTCGACAAGCTGGCCTACCTGGCCAAGCAAAAAATTGCTACGGCACAAGAGGTAGCCAAGCAGAAGGCGGCGGAAGCCGATATCGCCAACGCCGGCAAGCAGCGCGACCAGTTGCGCCTCGATGCGCGCACGCAGCAGGCTGACCAGGCCACGGCGCGCGCCCAGGCGGCACAGGCGGATGCGGAAGCGGCCAAGGCCCAGGCGCAATCGGCCGAAGCATCGGCCCGTGACGCCACCGCCCGCGCCGCCGCGCTGGAAGTGCAACTGGCCGACCTGGCCGCCAAGAAAACCGAACGCGGCATGGTGATCACCTTGGGCGACGTGCTGTTTGGCACGGACAAGGCGAACCTGACGGCCGATGGCGCGAATACGGCACGCAAGCTGGCCGATGTGCTGAAAAACAACCCGCAGCGCACCGTGCTGATCGAAGGCTTTACGGATAGCACGGGCGGTTCCGCGCACAACCTGGAATTGTCGCAGCGCCGCGCCGAATCCGTGCGCAATGCGCTGCTGGAACAAGGCATCAGCCGTGACCGCATCGCCACGAAAGGCTATGGCGCCGCCTATCCGGCCGCCGGCAATGACAGCGCGGCGAACCGCCAGTTGAATCGCCGGGTGGAAATCGTGCTGTCGGAAGATAACACGGCCATTCCCGCCCGCCGATAGTTTTGGGAAAACGCCGCCAGGCGCGACAGTACCCAGGCAGCACCGGCCGCATGTTGGCCGGTGGATACCCATGCAAGACTTGAAAGGAAACATCATGACACTAACATCTGTTGAGATTCCAGCTGGCATCGATACGGCCGCCATCCGTGCCGCCGCTAAAAACCTGGACGACGGCGCCGTGACGGAGGGCTACCAGGCCAACCGCCAGGAGTTGATCACCCTGTTGAATGGGGCGCTGGCCACCGAACTGGTGTGTATTGCGCGCTATAAACGCCATTACTACACGGTGAGCGGGCGCGACAATGGCAGCATCAAGGCCGAGTTCCTTGAACACGCGCAGCAGGAGCAGGAGCACGCCGACTGGCTGGCCGAACGCATTGTGCAATTGAATGGCAAGCCAGATTTTAATCCTGCAACATTGCTTGCGCGTAGCCATGCCGAGTATGATGACTCCGAAGACGTGCAAAGCATGGTGCGTGCCAATTTGATCGCGGAACGGGTAGCCATCGAGTCATATCGCCAGATGATTGTGAAAATTGGCGACAAAGACCCGACGACACGCCATTTGTTGATCAAAATCATGGCTGTCGAGGAAGAGCACGCCGATGATATGCGCGATCTAATGGAATAGTGTTTTTGAGTAAAGTAGGTATAGTAACTACATTCATCCACAGCTAAGGAGCTAAACCATGTTGGAAAACAATATCACCACCGTCAATAACGATGTCAAAACCCTGGTCAAGGATGCGCAAGCCCTGTTCAGCGCCGCTGCCGCCCTGACCGGCGAAAAAGCCGATGAAGTGCGCGTCAAGGGCATGAAAACCCTGGATGCCGCCCTGGCCAAGGCGCACGAAGCGCAAGCGTCGGCTATCGTTGCTACCAAGCAGATGGCTGCCCAGGCAGACGGTTACGTAAAGGAAAACCCATGGCGCACGGTGGCCGTCGCCGCTGGCGTCGGCGTACTGGTCGGCTTCATTCTGGGCCGCAAGTAATCCACCGTCAGGAGCGATATGGACAAGTCTGCTTCGTCTCACCAGGGGCCGGGATTGATCGGCTCGGTCGCCGGCCTGGCCAAGAACGCCGTCGGACTGATGTTGTCGCGGCTGGAACTGGCCACCATCGAACTGTCGGAAGTGCGCAATCACATGCTGCAGCTGGTGGTCATTTTCGCCCTGGCGACGGTGGCGGGCTTGTTTGCCATCGCTTATGGCAGCGTGCTGATCGTCTTTCTGGCCTGGGATAGCCTGGGCTGGAAGATCCTGGCGATCATGACGGTCGTGTTCGTACTGCTGGCTATCGCCCTGGTCATGTATGCGCGCGCCATGCTGCGTCAAGGAAAGTTGTCCATGCCCGCCACCATGGCGGAATTGAAGGCTGACCGCGACATGCTGATGTAAGCTGCCTTACTAGGAGAATTCATGTCGGACAACGACAATCTGGCGGCGCAAGCCGCCCGCAAGCGCCTGCTGATCGCCCAGGGCGAAATGTACCGCGTGGGCATTGTGCATGCGCGTGCCAACGTGGGCTATGCGCTGCGTCCCGAATCGATGCTGCAGGGCGTGGTCGAGACGGCTGTCGGCTTTGCCGGCCATCGGGTCGAGTCCCTGCTGGCGCCGGGCGGCATGCGTTTGCAAGGCGCCATGCCCTACGTGCTGACGGCGTTATCGTTTATCGGACGCAAGAAACTGGTCAAGCCGGCCCTGGTCCTCGTGGCCGTGGCCGCCGTTGCCGCCAGCTGGCTGCGCCGCAAGCGCTGAAGCCTGTCAATACCCGGAACGCCGTCATTGACGGCGTTTTTTTTTGGTGCGCCAGGCATGGCGCGACGCGCGCGAGCGCGGCTCGACTGACTGTGGTGGTTAGTTGAGTGACTTGGAGGTGAAAGTCCTCTGCACACCTGGCAAGGGGAAGTG